>NZ_JBFTZN010000002.1:0-95524 GCF_056406775.1 Allobosea sp. P1_A7 | reverse complement strand
GGATCGGTTCGAGCGGCTGGCCGGAAACGCGCCCTGCCAGCAGCACGGACACGCCCTCGGGGGCGAGATGCCGGTTGCCCCAGGCGAGCATTGCCGCAATCACCGGGAAGAAGTCCCGCCCCTTGGCGGTCAGCAGGTACTCATATCGCTTTGGCCGCTCGCGATAGAGCCGCCGCTCGAACAGGCCGCTCTGCGTGAGATGCTTGAGACGGCGAGCCAGCATATTGGGCGCAATGCCGAGACTCGCCTGAAACTCGTCGAAGCGCGTGAGCCCACGGAACGCATCGCGCAGGATCAGGAGGCTCCACCATTCGCAGACGGTTTCGACCGTCCGCGCGCAGGGGCATTCGGAGAGTGAAGCGGGCCTGGATTGCATGCTCACTCCGGCTAGACCAGTTACTATCATTTTGCAAGTAACGGATCGAACCGGAGTGCGGGGTCTCTCTCGCTGGGGTGCTATCCCGGGGTTCGGAACGCCTCATCCGTCCAGTCGAGCAGCTTGCCCAGAAAGCGCGAGGCCGCCGGCATGAAGAAGCTGCCATGATGGTAGAACGGGTCGAGCGTGGTCACGATCATGCGCCCGGCCCCACCGCCAACATGACGGTGGTCGTAGAGGATCGAGCCGCCCTTGCCCTGAGGGTCGCCATCCGGCGTGATGTCCACCAGTGAGGTCGCCCCCGGCGGTGGCGTCAGCAGGCCGTGATAGTGCCAGACCAGCTCCTTCATCCCGACATGGCGAAAAAGTTCGTGATCGGGCGCGACGATGCGGTGGCCGGGATCGGCACCCTGCTCCAGCCACCACCAGAAATTGGTCGGACGGAACTCCCATGAGACGCCGGGCGCCCATTGCTGGGCGCTGTTCTCGCCAAGCACGATCAGGGTGCCGCCACCGGCCAGATAGTCGAGGAGGATCGGGCGCTTGCCCCGCAGAACGCCCGGATGAATGCGATCCGCCACCATCAGGGCGTCGCAGCCGGCAAGGTCGGCCGCAGCCAGTTCAGGCGCGTAGATCGTCCGGTCGAAGCGACCACCGAGCCGCTGACCATAGATTGCTTCCTGGTGGTAATAGGTTCCGCCGTCCAGCACCGCGAGTGTCATGCTGCCTCCGATGGCTTGGCGATCCAGTCGAACAGTTGCGGCATGATCCGCTCCGAGCTGTTGCCCGAGCCGAAATAGCCCCACAAATCCGCGCCGGCATGGACCAGCAACCGCCCTCCCACCGCCGGCCGGCAATCGAAATCGACCGGAGACCGGCTCGGTCCCAGGCTGTTGATGATGCGCGCACCGGGCGGTGGCGGGTTGGAACCGCGCCCATAGAAGCCCGCCACGCCGCGCCGCTTCGAGAGATCCGCAGGATCGACGCCGGCCCAGACCGGGTGCTCCGCCTCTCGGTTGACCGCGAGATCGTCGACCCGATAGCTGGGGATCGGCTGGAACCGCGAGAGTTCGGCCAGGAAAGGGTGCCCGATATGGCCGCAGACGACGATCGTGCCGCCACCGGCCAGGAAGGCTTCAAGCTGTCCCCGGCGCGAGGCAAGATAGCGCTGGTCCGAATGCAATCCGAGCAGCAGGCCGCGCGTGCGGGAAAGCGCGGTCCGTTCGAGATCGTAGAACGGCACGAGGTCGATTCGCGGGCCGAGCGCGAGATCCGTGATCAGGGCCTGGGCACCGGTCTCGCTCTGCTCGCAATCAAGGAGGATGGCGTCGATCACGGTTTGAACGCCATCGGATCGATGAGGTCGCGGCGCATGTCGATGGTCTTCTGCAACATGCCGGCCTCGATCATGAAGGACTGATCGGCTTCAAGGTTCTTCACATCGGCATCGGTCATGGCGAGCGTGAAATCATACCAGGGCAGTTGCTTGCGCGCGTCCTCGACCGAGATCTTCTGGTCCTCGGCCGCGATCTTCRGGGCTTCCTCGGGATTGGTCTTCATGAACGCGAGTGCCTTCCCGTGAGCCGCGAGATAGGCCTGCACCAGGTCTGGATAGTCCCGGAGAAAATCGGTTCGTACCGCGATCACCGAGGTCGGAGCGATCAGCCCCTCGCCGCTCGCCAGGATGCGCCCGCCGGCAGCTTCCACCTGCAGGGCATTGGCGCCGGCCAGCGTCGCCGCATCAACCTTGCCCGCCAGAAGTGCTGCCCGCGCCGCCGGGATATCCATGTTGAGATACTCGACATCGCCGAGCTTCATGCCATTGGCGGCCAGCGCCGCGGCTAGGAGTTGGTTCAGCGTCGTCCCCTTGGGGCCGCCCACGCTCGTGCCCTTCAGATCCTTGACCGAAGCAGGGCCGTTCGCCGTAGTCATCACGAAGAAGGCCTTGGGCGAACGCGAATAGGCGGCAATCACCTTGAGGTCGATGCCGTTCGCCCGCCCGAGAATGGCCGAGGTCCCGCCCAGTACGCTGGCAATGTCGACCGCACCGGCGGCAAGCGCCTGGATCTGCGCCGCGCCCGAGGTGATCTCGGGATTCTCGACCTTGTTGATGCCCGCCGCCGCAAAAGCTTCCTCGAGAAAGCCCTTCTTGCGCATGACGATGGAGGGAACGTTGAAGGGTGACGCCACATAAGTAACGCGCACGCTCGATGGCTTGTCGGCAGCATGGACCGAGATCGCAGGTGCAGCCGCAACGATGACCGCAAGGGCGATCAGCTTCAGAAGTTTCACGACACAATCTCCTTCTGTAAGGGATGCCTGCTCGTTTCGAGCAGGCGCTCGAGCACGGCACGGCGATGGGCGAGCAGCGCGGGATCCGTAGGGTCTCGCGGGTAGGGAAGATCGACCCGGCGCAAACCGACGAGCCGGCCCACCGACAATTCGGCAATGGCCTCGCCAAGCAGAACCGCCTCCTCGACGTCATGGGTGACGAAGACGACGGTCGGCCGGCGCTTACGCCAGATTTCGACGAGCTCCTGCTGCATGGTGCGGCGTGTGAAGGCGTCGAGCGCGCCAAAGGGCTCGTCCATGAGCAAAAGGTCCGGTTCGAGGACGAGCGCGCGGGCAATCGCAACCCGCTGCGCCATGCCGCCCGAGAGCTGCTCGGGCGTTGCCTCTGCAAATCCCGAAAGCCCGACGAGGGCCAACGCTTCGCCGACGCGCTGATCGATGACCTCTTGCGGGATGCGGCCGCGGAGCCCGAACCCGGCGTTGCGCGCGACGCTGAGCCACGGCATCAGCCGCGGCTCCTGGAAGACATAGCCGATGCGCGGGCGCCCGCCGCCAGCAAAACTCAATGTGCCGGACGTCGGCTCGGCAAGCCCGGCCAGGATACGCAGCAACGTGGTCTTGCCGCAGCCGCTGCGCCCCACGATCGCTGTGAAGCTGCCGCGCGGCAGATCGAGATCGACGCCTTCGAGAGCGGCGACGCTGCGCCCCGCCACCGAATAGTTCATACCGAGATTGCGGGCCTCAAACACGGCCGAGCTCCAGATGGGAGCGCAGCCACGGCGCGCTGCGGCGGATCGCGGCCCGGGCCAGGGCATCGGCGATCAGCCCGAGCACGCCGATGACAAAGACCCCGACGAGAACAATGTCGGTGCGCGCAAGATTCTGGGCGTCGATGATCATGTAGCCGAGCCCCGAGCTCGACGCGATCAGCTCGGCTCCGACCAGAGCCCGCCAACTGTAGCCGAGCCCGATCCGCAGACCGACGACGAGGGCCGGAAGCGAGGCCGGAAGAACGATCCGACGCAGAATTTCCGAGCTGTTCAGGCCGCAAGCCCGGCCGACCTCGACGAGCTTCGGATCCGCCTGGGCAATCCCCCCAAGGGCTCCCAGGAAGATCGGAAAGAAGCAAGAGAGCACGATCACACCGATCTTCTGCACTTCGCCGATACCGAGCCACAGGATCAGCAGCGGCAGCAGCGCAAGCGGCGGAACCTGGCGCAGGAATTCGAGCGCCGGCTCGACCAGCGCGCGCAACCGCGGCAGCAGACCGAACAGCAGAGCCAGGGGCAAGGCAGTGGCGACGGAAAGGCCATAGCCGAGGATCACGCGCTGCAAGCTGATCGCCACATGCCTGACAAGGGAGCCATCGGCGATGAGTTGACGTCCCGCCTCCATGACCGCGACCGGCCCAGGCAGCAGGAAGGGCGAAACGAGACCGAGCGCACTGGCTACAGACCAGAGCAGTCCCAACAGCAAGAATATGGGCAGTCCTTTTGACACGGCTACTACGATTGTTTCAGAGCAAGGCGGCGGCGCCCGCGCGACTGACTAGCATTGTTTCGTAGCGCATCAACAATATCACGATATTTATCACGCTAATATTTATTATAATTATTCTAATGAGAAGAATACGCTTTCGACAAGAGACACAGAACGACGCGCATGCTTTGCAGATCGGAATAACTGCGCGACTGACGAGCATTTTCGTGCGGAAGCCCGCTTCGCCGAGCCTCCCGGCCCGCGACCCCGGACATGACTCCTGGGAGATAATCGTCTAAGGCGGCGCTCGCCCCCAAGAGATTTCCCGCTCTCGATGCTGTTCAATTCCTTCGTCTTCCTGCTCGGCTTCTTGCCGCTTGCACTCGCCCTGCACTGGCTGGTCGAGCGTTTTCAGCCAAGCCTGCGGCTGCCTGTTCTGGCGCTCCTGTCCTTTGTCTTCTACGGCTATTGGGACTGGCGCTTCGTCCCGCTGCTGGCTTTCTCGATCCTGCTCAACTGGTGGATCGCAGAAGCCTTCCTGAAGACCAAGCGAAGCGGCCTGATTTCGCTGGCGATCGCACTCAACCTCGCCGTGCTGGCGCTGTTCAAATACTTCAATTTTTTCGCTGAGTTCGCAGGCATGGTTCCGGGATTACCCGTCCCCAAGCTTGATCTGGCGCTTCCGCTCGGCATCTCCTTCTTTACCTTCCACCATGTGATGTACCTGACGGATCTCAGGCGCGGCGAGGCCCCGCGCTACGATCTGGTGCGCTATGCGCTCTACATCGCCTTCTTCCCGCAGGTCCTGGCCGGACCGCTGGTGCGCTGGCGCGAGATCATGCATCAGTTCGACGAACGACCCTATTTGCGATCCGACGCGGCCGAACGCATCGCACGTGGGCTGATGCTCCTGACTGCCGGTCTCGCCAAGAAGGTGCTGCTCGGCGACCCGCTGGCCGAATACGCCAACCCCGTCTTCGCCGCGGCAGCTGCCGGACAGGTCGTTTCAGTAGCCGAGGCCTGGCAAGGCACACTTGCCTTCACCTTCCAGATCTATTTCGACTTCTCCGGCTATACCGACATGGCGCTCGGCCTGGCCCTTCTCTTCGGCATCGTGCTGCCGCAGAATTTCGATGTGCCCTATCGCAGCATCAGCATCCAGGATTTCTGGCGGCGCTGGCACATGACGCTGTCGCGCTTCCTCCGCGACTACCTCTACATCTGGATGGGCGGCTCGCGCCGGGGACTGCCGACCCAGATCTGGGCGCTCTTCGCCACCATGGCGCTTGGTGGCCTCTGGCATGGCGCTGGCCTCACCTTCATCGCCTGGGGCGTCGCCCATGGCGTGGCCCTGATCATCTGCCTGCTCTGGCGCCGTGCCAAGCTGCCGATGCCGGCGCTGCTCGGCTGGGCCCTGACCCTGCTCTTTGTGACGCTGTGCTGGGTCTTGTTCCGCGCCTCCTCCTTCCCGGCGGCGCTGACGATCTACAAGGGCCTCTTCGGCTTCGCGCCCTTCGGCTCCGGCTTCAAATGGCGCGCTTTGCTGCCCGCAGCCGCCTTTGCGATGCTCGGCCCGACCGCATGGGCCCTGGTGCACCGGCTGCCGCCGGCGCGGTGGATCGCCGTGCTGATGGCAGTGCTCTTCGTGCTTGTGTTGTTCAAGATCGGCGACGACGCCAATTATGAATTCATCTACTTCCAGTTCTGAACGGCTCAGCGCCGAGGCCAACCCGGCCGCAGGAATGCGCTGGCAGCGGTTTATCCGCGTCTCTCTGACTGCGGGAGGCCTCTTGCTAGCCGCCTTCTTCGCCGCAGCCATCCTGATCGACCCCTATGACAGCGGGCGCTCACCACTGTCATTGAAGCAGGGCGTTCGCCCGCAGGGACCGCGCACAGCCGCCGCCAGCCGCGGCCGCGACCCTGCATTTTCGGGAGCGATATTCGGCAATTCCCATATCCAACTGGTCAAACCCGACCTGCTGAAAACGCTGACTGGAATCCCCTTCGTCTCGCTGATCGCCCCCGCGACAGGCCCCAAGGAGACGCTGGTGCTGATCGACTGGTACCTGCGCCATAGGCAAGAACCGGCCAAGGCTCTGGTCATCAGCGTCGACCACACCTGGTGCACGCCCGACCCGGCCATGCCCGTCAGCAAACCCTTCCCGTTCTGGCTCTTCAGCCGCAATTTCGCGGAGTATCTCTTCGGATTGATGCGCTACGACGTCGTCGAAGAACTGCCACGCCGCATCCGATATGAGATCAGGAACGCACCGAAACGCGCTAGCCCGGATGGATACTGGGACTATGAGGCTGGCTATGTCGGCCTGGGATATGTCGAAAAGCCCGAGCTTCGACGCAGGTTGCTCGAGCACCAGGATATGAGTGGTGGTAACGAGACCGGACCTTTCCCGGCGGCCACCGCGCTCGCTGCTCTTCTTGAGGCAGAATCAAAGGGCGCTCCCGTGGTGCTGGTGCGTCCGCCGCTCCATATTACCGCGCTGCCGGCACCTGGCAGTCCCGAAGGGCGCGCCGAGGCGGCCTGCCGGGCCGCTTTCCAGGCGCTAGCCGACGAACGCCCTGCAACGAAGCTTGTCGATCTGCGTCGCGACACGCCCCTGATCCGTGAGCCTTCCAATTTCTTCGACCATAGCCATTACCGTCAGATTGTCGCCCGCGAGGTCGAAACGAGCATTGCGGCAGCGCTCACGTCTCTGCGATAAGCTTGGCAAAGATGCCCGGAGAACGACGGATTTCATTTTTATGACAACGACTTCGCGAGATTGGTTGAAACTGCATCGATCGCGATTGTTACTGTCTCTCTCCCTCGCTATAAGGGCGCCAAATCGGCGGCCCGACTAAGGCAGAGTCGGTAGGCACGCCGGAAACAGACACTCAGAGAGCGCGCCTATGTCGAAACAGATCATCCTGGACGCCGACTACCGACCCTCCGACTCCGAACCCTTCATGAACGAGCGTCAGCGCGAATATTTTCGCAGCAAGCTGCTCGCCTGGAAGGAGGAGATCCTCAAGGAAGCCAAGGAGACGCTGGTCACCTTGCAGAGCGAAAGCGAGAATCACCCCGATATCGCCGATCGCGCCTCATCCGAGACCGATCGCGCGATCGAGCTGCGCGCTCGCGACCGTCAACGTAAGCTGATCGCCAAGATCGAAGCTGCGATCGCACGGATCGACGAGGGCAACTACGGCTATTGCGAGGAGACCGGCGAGCCGATCTCGCTCAAGCGCCTCGAGGCCCGGCCGATCGCAACCCTTTCGCTGGAGGCGCAGGAGCGTCACGAGCGCAACGAACGTGTTTTCCGCGACGACTGAACCTTTTCCGCCATCCACAGTCTGAAGAGAGCCTTTCGCCGCCGGCGAAAGGCTTTTTTGTTGGAATGGAGGAAACCCCGCGCGGGAGGCGCGGGGTTTCACTGGATGCCAGCCATAAAAGCTGGGGGAGCGTGGCTGGCATCCAGGACATGGGCTTGCCTCGGGAGGAAGCAGCCCGCCGGCCAGGGAGGGAAAGGCGGGGAGCGTACCTCGCCTGGCCGGGTTTCTCGAAGGGCCGTCAGAAGGGCAGCAGGATATCCATGACCTGCTGGCCGTAGCGCGGCTGCTGGACATCGGTGATCTGACCGCGGCCTCCGTAGGCGATACGCGCCTGGGCAATCTTGCTGGAATCGATCGTGTTGTCGGATTCGATGTCCTCGGGCCGGATCACACCGGCGACGATCAGCTCGCGCACCTCGAAATTGACCCGGATCTCCTGCTTGCCTTCGATAACGAGATTGCCGTTCGGCAGGGTCTGGGTCACCACGGCAGCGACATTGGTGGCAAGCTGCTCGGCGCGGCGGACCGAGCCCGAGCCTTCACTCGACCCCTCGGAATCGAGCTTGAGCAGTTCGCCTGCGCTGGAGCCGTCCGGCAGGAACTTGTCGAGCTTGTTCTCGAACCCCATGATCCTCGCTGCGCCGAAATCCTCGCCGTTCTTGCGGCTGCGCTTGGTGGTGTTGTCGAGCTGGGCCCGGTCGGTGACCTTGACCTTGACCGTGACGAGGTCCCCGACCATGCGGGCGCGCTGGTCCTTGAAGAAGGCGCGCGAGCCTGTGCGCCACAGCGAGTTCGGCGCGAAGGAGGCATGTTCGACTGCCGGCATCGGCATCTGCACGGGCTTGTAGCCCTTCACCGCGGTCGGATCCTCGATCGGCGAGAGCGCTGGTGCCTGGCCAACATTGGCGAGCCGGTCGGCAGCGCCGCAGGCGCCGAGCGCGAGACCGAGCGCAAGGATGCTCGAGAACCTGAGAAGCTTGGCCTGGGACATGATGATATTCCGCATCTTCGTGACTACTGCGCGTTGGCGACGCGGCCAATACCGGCCGATTTGACCGTGATCCGGCCGGGACCGCTGACCGTGCCCTGCAACACACGCTTGGATTGGGGATTGGTGACGCTGACGACATCGCCCTTCGCGCCAGCCTCTCCGGCGCGCCCACGCATGGTGAGAAGCAGGCCCGGCGCCTCGTAGACGATGGTGACGAGATCGCCGCGGCCGACGATCTCCTCGCGCTGCACATCGCCATTGCGCAGTGGCATTCCGGCCATCAGCGCACGTCGCGCAACCTTGTCGACCGCTCCCTTCATCTCGGCGATCAGCTCCCCCCCCTGGCCTTCACGCGGGCGCCGCTCGACAATCACGTCTGCGGCGGTCAGCGTCTCGCCGCGGGCAATCGCGCGGAGCGGAACCACGACTTCCGTCGTTTCGACCAGATGCCCCGAGATCCGCACCGGCTTCAGGCGCAGCGCGGCGCTACCGGGCACCGTCAGCAAAGCCTGGAGGCGACGCGACCGGGCGTCATAGCTCAGATCGACCACCGTCATGGCGCCCGTCAGTTCGGGCTCGACCGCAATCGAAGGCGTGCCCCCGTCCACGGCCAGCGCAAAGATGCGGCTATCGACACCGAAGCGTTCCAGCAGCCCGGTCTTCACCGCACCCTCGACATCGGAGGCCATGACGCGGCGAGCCGCGCGGGTAACGACGACCTGCGCGATGCCCTGGCTGTCGATATCGCTGGCCTCGCGGATGACGCCGCCATTTTTCGCGGCTTCGATGATGCGTGCGGCCTGGATCGTGCCGGTCTCGCCGAGCACCGGCGCCCGAAAGGCCGGCATGGCGGCGTCCTGCGGGGAAAGGCCGGCGATCAGATCGCCGAAGGTGACGAGGTCGCGCGACAGCGTGAGTTCGTTGCGCAACTGCATCCGGCGAAGGGCCGGGGCCGGATGCGCCTTTTCCGCCGGCAAGGCGGCCGTCGCGACAGACGCGGCCTGGTGCGGCTGAGCCGCCAGCGCAGATCCAGCGAAGAGCAGGGAAACAAGAAGGCTGGAGGAGCGGATCATGAGCATGGTCCTCACCCTCGGAACATCTGGGTCGTCGCCGACAGCATCTGGTCGGCGGCGGTGATGACCTTGGAATTCATTTCATAGGCACGCTGGGCCGAGATCAGCGACGACAGCTCGATGACGGCCTGCACATTGCCTTCTTCGAGCGAATACTGCTGGAGCGTGCCGAACCCCTCCGCCCCGCCGACGCCATCGATCGCCTGGCCCGAGGCAGCCGTCTCGATGAAGAGGTTGTCGCCGAGCGACTCAAGTCCGACCTTGTTGATGAAGCGGGCAAGTTGGATCTGCCCGATCTGCTGTGGCGCGGTCTGGCCGGGGAGCCTGACTTCGACCGTGCCCTGCGCGTTGATGCTGACGCTGGTCGCGTTGTTCGGGATCGTGATGCCCGGCTCGACCTGATAGCCGTCGCGGGTGACGAGTTGCCCCTGCGAGTCGAGATCGAACGAGCCGTCGCGGGAATAGGCGGTCCGTCCATCCGGCATGCGGATACGGAAGAAGCCCTCGCCCTTGACCGCGAGATCGTATTCCTTCTCGGTCGACGTCATGTTGCCCTGCGTCATCACGCGACCGGTCGAAACCGTCTTGACGCCCGAGCCGATGAAGGTCCCCGCCGGCACCTGCGTGTTCTGATCGGAGGTGGCGGAACCGGCCCGACGAAAGTTCTCGTAGAGGAGATCCTGAAAGTGGACGCGCTGGCGCTTGTAGCCAGTGGTGCGCACGTTGGCGATGTTGTTGGAGATGACCTGAACGTTGAGTTCCTGGGCCATCATGCCGGTCGCGGCGGTCTGAAGGGCGCGCATTGTGCTGGCTCCTTTTCCTGTCAGGCCTGCTGGTCAGCGAGGCGCGAGATCGCCCGGCTGCGCAATTCGTCGGATTTCGACATCAGGTTCGCCATGCTCTGGTAGGAGCGCTGGACCTCCATCAGCCGCGTCATCTCGATCACCGCCTTGACATTGGATGTCTCGGCCGCGCCGGGCTCGAGGCGGGCCAGTGGCCCGGCCGGCTGAGCCGGAGCGGTCGAAGCGAAGAGATTGGTGCCGTCGCTGCTCAATGCAGCCGGATTGGCGAAACGCACCTGGCGGAGCTTGCCGCGCGTGCCGAGATTGGTCGACACAGTGCCGTCCGTAGCGATGCTGGCGCCGGTTTCGGTATCGCCGAACTGGATCGGGCCGCCCTCTCCCAGGACCGACTGGCCACCCTGGGTGACGAGCTGGCCGCGGCCATTGATGGAGAGCGAACCGGCGCGCGTATAGCGCTCGCCCTGCGGGGTCTGCACCACGAGGAAATTGTCGCCGCGCAACGCCACATCGAGCGGATTGCCGGTGCGCTCGATCACGCCCTGAGACAGATCGACCGGCGTGCCCTTGTCGATGACATAGGAGAGCTTGCGGTCAGGCGCCTTGAAGCCCTCGGCACTCGCCTGGGGCATGAGAAACTCATTGAAGCGCGCCGAACGCGCCTTGAAGCCGTTCGTGCCGACATTCGCCACGTTATTGGCGATAACATCCAGCTCACGCGCCAGAGCCATCTGGCGCGACAGGCCGACGAGAAGCATGTTCTCCACGGCGGTAACTCCCGATCATGTCCCGCGAAAGCCTCGACGCTCCCCAGCGCAGCCTTCGCAGATCAGTCACCGCAACCCCCGTGCCAACGTGGTTAACTGATATCATCGCTTTGAAATATAAGAGATATTATTCAACCCGGACTGCGCCACCCGCTCGGCAACAGCGTGTCGACGGGCAGAAACGAACCGGCAAAAACTGCCGTCCTTAACGAGACGTTAACCCTGTTTCGGCAGATTTGCAGGAGTGAGCCGCCCAGAATGGAGCCGCGCTCCGGTACCCGGGCAGACAGGTATGGCCAAGAAGACCAAGAGCAGCGACGACGAGGCCGCAGACGGCGCCGGCGCGCCGAAGGCGGGCAAGAAGAAGCTCGTGATGATCGTCAGTGGCGTTGTGCTGCTGGCCGCTCTCGGTGGCGGTGGCTGGTTTTTCCTGAAGAAGCCTTCACCAGAGCAGCTTGCGGCAGCGGAAGCGGCCAAGAACGTCAAGAAGCCGGCAACCTTCGTCGAAATGAAGGACATGATGATCGGCATTTCAAGCGGCGGCCAGCAGGACCGCCAGCCGATCATGAAGATCAAGGTCGTGCTCGAGATCGCGGATGCCAAGGCCTCCGAGGAGATCAAGCCGCTGCTGCCGCGTGTCGAGGATGCCTTTCAGGTCTTCATGCGCGAGCTGCGCCCCGCCGATCTCGACGGCTCCGCCGGAATTTACCGGCTGAAGGAAGAGCTTCTGCGTCGCGTGAACGTCACCGTCTATCCGGCCAAGGTCGAAGCGGTGCTGTTCAAGGAACTGCTGGTCCAGTGAGCCGGCCTCTCCGATCCCTGACCATCAGCCGAGCGTCCCATGGCCGATAGCGAACTCGAACAGACCGGCGGCCTTCCCAAGGACCAGCCTCTGACGCCGGAGAACATGGCGGCGGAATGGGCCACCATGCCGGACACCGTCGAGGAGGAAGGCGAGGCCGAAGGCGGTACCGACCGCCTGATGAGCCAAGACGAAATCGACACGATGCTCGGTTTCTCGGCTGGAGACGACAAGGACAGTCGCAACGGCATCCAGGCGATCGTCGAATCCGGCTCGGTATCCTATGAACGCCTGCCGATGCTCGAAATCATCTTCGAGCGTCTGGTTCGGCTGCTCTCGACCAGCTTGCGCAACTTCTTCACCGACAACGTCGAGGTGTCCCTCGAGAGCATCCGCTCCGTGCGCTTCGGCGACTACATCAACTCGATCTCTCTGCCCGCCATGCTCTCGGTCTTCAAGGCAGAGGAATGGGACAATTTCGGCCTGATCACGATCGAGTCCTCCCTGATCTACTCGGTGCTGGACACGATGCTCGGCGGCAAGCGCGGGCAGCCTGCCCCGCGGGTCGACGGGCGTCCCTTCACGTCGATCGAATTCAATCTGCTGAAGCGGGTGATCGCGCTCGTCCTGAGCGATGCCGAAGCGGCATTCCAGCCGCTCTCGCCGGTGAATTTCAAGGTCGACCGGATCGAGTCCAATCCGCGCTTCGTCTCGATCTCGCGCCCGGCCAACGCAGCGATCCGGGTCGAACTGCGCTTCGACATGGAGGGGCGCGGCGGCTCGCTGCACATCCTCCTGCCCTATGCGACGATCGAGCCGATCCGTGAACTGCTCCTCGAGAGCTTCATGGGTGAGAAGCTCGGCCGCGACCCGATCTKGGAAAACCACCTCGCAACCGAGGTCTGGCAGACTGACGTCGCGGTGAAATGCGTGCTCCACGAAACCCAGATGCCATTGAAGCGCGTGATGAAGCTCGAGATCGGCGACACGCTGATGTTCGACGCGCGCCCGGATTCAGTGGTTTCGCTGCGCTGCGGGGACTTCATGGTCAGCGAAGGTCGCATCGGGCGCGTCGACGACAAGATCGCCGTCCAGGTCGTCAGCCCGCTACGCCGCTCCAAGACCACGATCGCAGCCTTCGACAGCGCCACAAGCCATCTCGGCTCGCCGATCTGACGCCCGGGGACAACGCCATGACGATTACCCTCATCGCCGATGCGCTGGTCGCCAGCCTCCTCGTCGCCACCATCATCACCTGCTATGTCCTGTCCAAGCGAATCGAGCGGCTCAAGGCGGATGAAGGCGCGATGCGACAGACCATCGGCGCCCTGATCTCCGCCACCGACACGGCCGAGCGCGCCATCGCCGGCCTGAAACTGACGCTCGGCGACTGCGACCGGACGCTGGCCGAGAGACTGCGTACGGCCGAGCGTTATGCCGCCGATCTCGCGGCCCAGGTCGAGGCCGGTCAGGACGTCATGGAACGCATCGCCCAGATCGTCAGCGCCGCCACGCTGGTTGCGCCCAAGGCCGCAGATGCTGTGCCCGAGGTTGCCGAAGAACCGACCGTCTCGCGCCTGACGAATGCCGCGCACGCCGCCGCCGCGATCCGGGCCCGCGCCGCCAAGCGGCTGGAAGGTCAGGCGGCGTGATCGAGAGGCCCCGCCTCATCCCGGCAGTGATCCTCGGCGCCATGGGCCTCCTGGCGCTGAAGCTGATCGCCTGGACGTCGGAGCCTTATCCCGCCAAGGGGCCTGCCAGCGCGCAGGCGCTTGCGAAGACCCAGCCCGCCGCACAGCCTCTCAAGACGGAACCCGAAGTCTGGGGCCTCGCCAAGGTCATAGCCCGCGCACACGCTCCCGATACGTTCCTCGATCCCGAAACCACCGGCACGATCGAGAAGCCCAAGGCCAAGCCGGAGGAAGAGGCGAAGGCCGAGGCTGCACGCGCGGCCAACCCGAACAACAAGGCCGATGTCCTCAATGGCACCGCCAGGACCACCTCGCCTGCCGAGCGCGCGATACTGGAGCGACTCGGCGAGCGGCGCGAGGAGATCGAGGCGCGCATGCGCGAATTGGAGATGCGCGAGCGCCTGCTCGACACGGCAGAGAAGAAACTCGACGGCCGCGTCGGTGACCTGAAGCAGCTCGAGGACAAGGTCGACGGCCCCAAGGCCAAACAGGCCGAGGAAGAGAGCAAGGCGATCAAGAACCTCGTCATCATGTACGAGACCATGAAGCCGAAGGACGCCGCAAAGGTCTTCGACCGTCTGAACCTCAGCGTGCTGGTTCCCGTGGTCCAGCAGATGAATCCGCGCAAAATGTCGGATGTGCTCGCTGCAATGTCACCGGATGCTGCGGAGAAGCTGACCGTTGCCTTGGCTACCCCGGCGCGCGCGCCCAGCCTCCCGCGTCTTGCCGCCGAATCAGCGCCCCTGTCGGGCAACGAGCTGCCCGCCGTCGCGCTGCCGCAGCGACGCTGACCCTCGCGCGTCCTTAACCCGCCATTATCCTTGACGCCTTACCGTCGATAGCGCTCGGGCTGCCGTCTTGCGGTCGTGCCGGGCACTGGTGTCGCGTTGCGTGAGTGTACCGGTTTGCGTTTCCCGCGTTCTCTTGCCTTTGGTGTCGGACTGGCCGCGCTTGGCGTTGCCGCCAGCCTGTCCATGCCCGCGCTTGGGGCAACGGCGACCTTGCAGGGTGCCGCCATGCCGCCCGGCTTCGGGCGCCTGTCGCTGACGTTCGACGAGCCGATGCCAGTGCGCGTCAGGGTCGCCAATGGCGTCCTGGTCGTTGCCTTCGGCGGCCCCGTGAAGATCGACGTCAACAAGATCGCCAAGGAACTCCCGGACTATGTCTCGATCGCGCGGATCGACCCTGATGGCCGCGGCATGCGCTTTGCTCTCGCTCGCCCCTACAAGGCGAACCTGATCGAGGCCGGCGACAAGGCCTTCATCGACCTGCTGCCGGAGACCTGGAAGGGCGTGATGCCCGGCCCTCCGCCCGAGGTCATCGCCGCTTTGGCCGAGCGTGTCCGGTTGGCGGAGGCCCGCGCTCGCGAGATCGACCGCCGCCCACCAACTGCCCCCAAGCCTCTCCTGCTGACCAGCGCCAAGCTGCCGACACTCGAGCGCCTGATCTTCCAGGCGCCCTCCGACACCAAGCTGGCGCATGAGCTTGTCGACGGCACGCTCAGGCTCACCTTCGACCAATCGCTCACGGTGGAGCCCTCCGCGATCCGGTCGGCCCTGCCGGAACGGGTCGGGCTCGTCGCGACCGAGACCGGTGCGGAGAATACCCAGCTCGACCTTTCCCTGCCCAAGGACTGGCAGGCTCGCAGCTTCCGCGACGACGACCGCCTCGTCGTCGATCTGCTGCCGCCGKCCAAGGCCGGCGTGCTCAGCCTGACCGGCCTCCCGGCGAGTGCCGCCGATCAGCCGGACAAGCCGCCCGCCCCTGCCGTCAAGCCGGCAGCTGCACGCGAGGCACCGGCACCACAGCAAGCTGCTCCAGTCGCCAAGCCAGCCGCAGAGCCTGCCACGCCGGCCATCGACCCGACGCCTCAGCTCGTGAAGATCCAGTCATCGGCGGGCCCGGATGGCAGCCGCATCGATTTCCGCTTCCCGCGCCCGACCGGGGCTGCGGCCTTCGTCGATGCCGGCCTGGTGACTCTCGTCTTCGACACCCGCGACACGATCGACCCCGCGAGCTTTCGGCAGATGCTTCCGGAGCTGATCGAGGAAGCCGTTGTCACGCGCGAAGGCAAGGCCACGCTGGTCCGGCTGCGCCTGTCCAACCAGCAGTTGGTGCGCTTCAGCGATGACGGCACCGGCTGGACGCTCGGCTTCGGTGAGCAGGCAGGCAAGCCGACGAACCCTGTCGCCCCTGCACGCACGGTCGATGAGCGCGGCCAGACGATCCTCGCCATTCCCCTGCCCGGCATGACCGGCGTGCACTGGATCGAGGGCGGGACCGCGGGCATGCCCATGGCCATCGCAACCGCGCTGGGACCAACGCGGGCGGTGACCAAGCCCTATCGCTTCGTCGAGTTCGGGTTGATGCAGACCGCCCATGGCCTCGCCATCATGCCGCGCTCCGACGACATCGTCGTCCGCGCCGGCACCGAGCAAGCGCTGATCGGGCGCGCAGGCGGCCTGACCGTCACCCTCGATATTCCGCAGAGCGAGGAAGACAAGACGACGACGCCGGTCGCGGCGCCCCCGCCCCTGCTGAACCCGGAGCTCTGGGCGAAGCTGCGCGTTGCAGCTGTCCGTGAACGAGCGCGTGACCTGCTGCGCGATGTCGCCGACGCCTCGCGCAGCCGCAAATCCGAAGCACGCCTGGCTCTCGCCCGCTTCTATGCCGCAAACGAGTTGATGCCGGAGGCCGCGGGGCCTCTCCAGGCGATGCTGGCCGACGATGCCGCCATGCGCGGCAATCGCGAGGCTCTGTTCCTGAAGGGTGTGATCGCGGCGAAGATGCACCGTAACCCCGAGGCTCTCGCTTCCTTCGAGGCCGGCCCGCTCAAGGACGATGCCGAGGCGGGGCTCTGGCGCGCATTGATCGAACAGAGGCTGGGGCGCCAGGCCCAGGCGCTTGCCGGCTTCCGGCGCGCCGAGGCGACGCTCGACGGCTACCCGGATGATCTGCAGGTGCAGTTCCGCCCGGCGATGGCGCGCGCAGCCATGGCCATGCAGGATATGACGACGGCCGAGCGCCAGATCGAGCGGCTCTCGGAATTGCCGCGCGATCTTGTGGACAAGGAGGAGCTCGCACTCCTTCGCGCCATGCTCGATGATGTCAGCGGTCGCCCAGAGGCCGCGCTGAACGGCTACAAGCCGCTATTCGAGGCCGCCAGCAGGCCAGTGGCAGCGGAGGCGCAACTGCGTGCCATCCGGCTGGTGCAGACCGAGAAACGCCAGGACATTTCGCCCGATGAGGCGACCCGCAGGCTCGAGACGGTGTCGATCATCTGGCGCGGCGGCGAGATCGAGATCGAGGCTTTGTCCGAGCTCGGCCGACTCTATACCGCGCAGCACCGTTGGCGTGACGCCTTCCAGATCGCGCGCCGCGCCAACAACAACTACCCCGACAATCCGCTGACGCGCCGCCTTCACGATGAAACGGCCCAGCGCTTCGCCGAAATCTTTAGCAATCGCGACGCAGCGCAGGAACAATTGCCGCGCATCGAAGCGCTGGCCCTGTTCTACGACTTCAAGGAATTCCTGCCGATCGGCCGGCGCGGCGACGAAATCGCCCGCCTTCTCGCCGACCGGCTGGTGGAACTCGACCTGCTCGACCAGGCGAGCGAGATTCTGCGCTATCAGATGCAGGCCCGCCTGACCGGCGCCGCGCGGTCGACGATGGCTGCACGCCTTGCGATGATCGCGCTGATGAACGGCAAGCCAGCCGAGGCGCTGCAAGCGATCTCCTCGACGCGGCTGATCGAACTGCCGGGAGACGTCAAGCGGGCGCGGCTCCTGCTCGAGGCGAAGGCCCTCTCCGATCTCTCGCGCACCGACCAGGCGCTCGAGATGCTCGAAATCGAGCGCGGTCCGGAAGTCGACCGGCTGCGCTCGGATATCTACTGGACGGGCCGCCGCTGGCGCGACGCTGGCGAAGCGCATGAACGCATTCTGGGCGAAAGCTGGCGCGGCAACGCGCCGCTGAACGAGCGTGAGCGCGCCGACGTGATGCGCGCCGCCGTCTCCTATGTGATGTCGAACGAAGCTCTGGCGCTCGACCGGCTGCGCACGAAATTCGCCGCCAAGATGGCCGAGAGCACGGATGCTCGCACCTTCGCCTTCGCGACCGGGGCCAACCGGGCCAATGCCGCCGATATCCGCGAGATGGCGCGCGCCGTTTCCGGTGCCGACAACCTGTCGGAGTTCATGAGGGCCTATCGCGAGCGCTATCCGGCCTATTCAAGCGCGGTGCGCAGCCGGCCCAAAGCCGAGCCCGAACAGGCAGCACCACCCAGCTCGACCGGCGCCGAGGCGAGCCCGGGCGCAGCGCCAGGCCGCGGTTGACCGCTACGTTCCGTAACTCTTGATCAGCGATCCCGTGACGAGGCCCCAGCCGTCCACGAGGACGAAGAAGATCAGCTTGAACGGCAGCGCGACCGTCACCGGCGGCAACATCATCATGCCGACGGACATCAGGATCGAGGCCACGACGAGATCGATGATCAGGAATGGCACGAACAGCAGGAAGCCGATTTCAAACGCCCGGCGCAGCTCCGAGATCATGAATGCCGGCACAAGAATCTGGATCTGGATATCTTCCGGCTGCGTCGGGCGGGGCTCCCGCGACATCTCGAYGAACAGCATCAGGTCCTTCTCACGGACATGCTTGAGCATGAACGCCTTGAAGGGCACGACGCCGCGATTATAGGCCTCCTGGGGCTGGATCTGCCCGGCAACCAGCGGCTCGACCGAGACGCGATAGGCCTCTCGCAATGTCGGCGCCATCACGAAGCCGGTGAGGAACAGCGCCAGCCCGACGATCACGGCGTTGGGCGGCGCGGTCTGCGTGCCGATGGCCGAGCGCAGCAGGGACAGCACGACCGCGATCCGCGTGAACGACGTCACCATGATCAGAATAGACGGCGCCAGGGAGAGCACCGTGATGACGGCGATAAGTTGCAGCGCCCGTTCGGCGACGCCCCCACCCTGCCCGAGATCAAGCGAAAGCGTTTGCGCCCGAGCCGGCTCGCAGAGCGCAAGCGCGACCACCGCGCCGGCACAAGCGACGCGGCAACCGCGACGCCATCTCGCATCCGTCAGGGTCAGGATCACGCAAAGCCGCCATCAAAGCCCGACTCAACCGATCGGACGAGACGACGCTAGGGCGCCCATGTCCGCCAGGGCAACCAAGCCGGCGGCATCAGGATCGTCG
Organism: Allobosea sp. P1_A7; assembly: GCF_056406775.1. Taxonomy (NCBI): domain Bacteria; kingdom Pseudomonadati; phylum Pseudomonadota; class Alphaproteobacteria; order Hyphomicrobiales; family Alloboseaceae; genus Allobosea; species Allobosea sp. P1_A7. Next base: position 76,718 of record NZ_JBFTZN010000002.1, on the reverse strand, counting down.
CAGCCCGACAATCCTGTTGATCACGCCCGTCCGGTCAGGACTTCGACTTCGGATCACGTCCCAGCAGTCGCGCGAACTCGGCTTCGATCGCATCGACCGAGAACGGATCGATCTGAATGGGCTTCTCCTCCGGCTTCGATTCGGCCTTCGGCTCCTCGGCGGCGGGAACAGAGGACGGCTCGGGCGTTGGCTCGACCTCGGCCTCGGACTCGGCGATCTCCGCCTCGGCCTCCGTATCGGCCTCGTCCTCGCTGACCTCCAGAGCGTCGTCCTCGTCCCTTGCCGAAAGCCTCTCCCCATGCTCCGCCGGTGTCGGTTCGGGATGCATGACCGGTGCGGGCTCAGGCAGCTTGGCGGCTTCGGGAGGCTCGCGGAAGGGAGCGGGCTTCGGTTCGACGGCGGGCACCGGTGGCGTCACCACGTCCGAGGGCTTGGGCTTCAGGCCCAGGGCCATTTCGAGTTCGGCAGCGACATCGGGCGGCACGCCGACGGGCCGCCCGAAGACCGGCGGAGGGGCAGTCGGAACCGGAGCGAGAACCGGCGCGGCTGCTGCGGGCTTCGGCTCTTCAGGCTTGACCGGCGCAGGCGGCGTCACCGGCAGAACGACGTCCGGAACCGGGGTCGCCGGCGCCTGGGACGACCGGACAGCCGAATGCGGACGCTTCAGCGCCTCCTCGAGCTGACGGGCCATATCGTCAAGCTCATCGGAACTCACGCTTGGCGCGGGAGCCTGATTGCGCCCGAAATTCGGAGCCTGTGAGGCCACAATCGCAGCTCCTGCCGCGAGACCGGCCATGCCAGCCGCTGCAGCGCCTGCCGGTGCCACAGCCGGTTCGACGCGCGAAACAGGCCCAGGGGTACGATGCGGCAGCGGCGGCAGGCGATCCGGCTGCGGGGCGGCCGGCTGCGGCGGCGGAGAGGCGCGACGCGTTTCCTCCTGCAGATCGGCGCGAAGAGCCTCGAAACCGAGCGCCGGGTCGATCGCCAGAGGGCGTTCAAAGACCGGGGCCTCGGCCTGCGCCGGTACCGCAATCCGTCCGCCGCTGCTGCCGCGCACGATATTGGTCTCGACCACCACGTCGGACGCGCCGCCGATCATCACCAGATGCTCGACATTGTCGCGCCGGATCAGCACGAGCTGGCGCTGCCGGTCGAGGTCATGGATATCGACCACCCCGAGGCGCGGTTGCCGGGCGCGGCCACCGCCCTGCCCTCCTATCCTGAGTCGCCCGCCGGTGATGCGCCGCAGCAGGAAGGCGAAGAGCGCCACCAGAATCAGGACGATAGCGAATGCAATGATCCAGCGGAGGCCGGTCGAGAGTTCGAAGCCAAACAACGTCTGCAAGGTTTGCCTCATGTGCGACGGCGACAGCCCTTGGCGGACCGCAATTCCACCCAAGGTTCAACACGTTGGCTATAGCATAACGCCCGCAATTTCGGGAAACAGGGTTAGCACTTGGTTAATTTGGTTCACCGGATTCGTGAATCTTAACGCGAAATTAACCAAGCACCCGGCAATAATTTCCCAGTGGATCGACTGTCAGGACGGAATCGCTCCGCGGCTCCGATCACGGCCATCCCCTGAGAAAACGGGACAAACTCCATGTCTGGCAATGCCTTAGGCGCTGGCGGAAACCTGATGCAGGCGTTGAAGACGCGTATGCACTGGCACCAGTCCCGGCAAAAAGTGCTGTCCGAGAATGTCGCCAACGCCGACAGCCCCGGATTCCGCCCGATGGATCTCAAGGCGCCGGCCATCGGCACGGCTTCGTCCGGCGTCTCGCTGGCCCAGACCTCTGCCGGCCATATGGGCCCCTCCGGACAACGCAATGGATTCGATACCGCCAAGGCACCCCGCTTCGAGGTCACTCCCAACGGCAACGGCGTCAATCTCGAGGACGAGATGATGAAGGTGGCCCAGAACCAGTCCGACTATCAGCTCGCCGCCTCGCTCTACAGCAAGGGCCTCGGACTGATGAAGATCGCGATCGGTAAGGGCCGCTAAGGCAGCGGACGCAGGAGCAGCAGCCTCATGGATCTTCTCAAGAGCATCGCGGTGGCGACATCGGGCCTGCGCAGCCAGTCCGGCCGCATGCGGATCATCGCCGAGAACCTGGCCAACGCCGATTCGGGACCGGATCGCGCCGGCGTCGATCCCTACCGCCGCAAGATTCCGACGTTCCAGCGGCGGGTCGACCGTGAGCTCGAAGCCCAGGTCGTCGATCTCGGCCGCGTCCAGCGTGACCAAAGCGCCTTCCGGACGAAATTCGAGCCCGGCAACCCCGCAGCCGACGCCACCGGCAATGTCAGCATGCCGAACGTGAACTCGCTGGTCGAGACCATGGACATGCGCGAGGCACAGCGCAGCTACGAGGCCAATCTCAACCTGATCTCCTCCACGCGCCGGATGATCCAGCGCACCATCGACATCCTGCGCGTCTGATCGGCGCCAGCGGAACGGAACCTCGCACCATGGCCACATCCAGCTTCGCCGCCGGCGCTTACGCCTCGACGCAGGGTCTCGGCGCCGGCAACCTGATGCGCAAGCCGCTCGGTGCGGCCGCCGGCGCCAGCGCGGGCATGCCGGATTTCTCCTCGCTGATCGGCAAGGCGCTGGAAGCAACCGCCGATGCCGGCCGCAAGAGCGACATCCAGACCGCAAGCGTGGCCGCCGGCCGCTCCGATATCGTCGATGTCGTCACGGCCGTCGCGGAAAGCGAGGCCGCGATCGAAACGCTGGTTGCGGTTCGCGACCGCGTGATTGCAGCGTATGAGGAAATCATGCGGATGCCGGTCTGATTCCCGGCTCGATCAGGACGCAAACCATGACCTCAGGCGCCATCCTCGACGTCGCGCGCGACGGCATCGTCGTCTTCCTCAAGGCCGGCGGCCCGCTGATGATGGTCGCGCTCGGGGTCGGCCTCGCCGTCTCGCTCGTCCAGGCCCTGACGCAGATTCAGGAGCAGACCCTGATCTTCGTCCCCAAGATCGTTGCGGTCTTTGCCGCCATGATGCTGTTTCTGCCGTTCATGGGCGATGCGCTTGCAGGCTATATGGGGCGGGTCGCCGTCCGAATCGCCACGGGCGAATGAACCTTACGCTGCCGCGACCGGCTCTGGGGCTGCCGCAGTGGCGTCCCGAGTGGCGCARGGGCCCAGCCGGCACGATGCAGATCGCGATCCTGCCCGAGATCGGCGCGCTCTTCGTGCTCGTCTTCGCGCGTGTCGGCACCCTCGTGATGCTGATGCCCGGCATCGGCGAACGCTTCATCTTCTCACGCGCGCGTCTGTCGCTGGCCTTCTTCATCGCATTGATGATCGTCCCCATGGCGCGCACGATCATCACCCCGCCCGGCGACATGCCTGCGCTGGTCGGCCTTCTCATCAGCGAACTCCTGATCGGACTGACCATCGGGCTCAGCGTGCGCCTTGTGATGGCCTGCCTGCAGAGCGCCGGCGCGATCGTGGCCCAGACCATGGGCCTGGGTTTCGCGATGACGGTCGATCCGACCGGAGGCATGCAGAACCCGTCGATCGGCAACTTTCTGACGATGCTCGGCATCACGCTGATCCTGGTCACCGACCTCCATCACGTCGCCATCGCGGCGATTCATGAAAGCTATCGGCTCCTGCCGCCTGGCGGCTTTCCGGATGTCGGAGACATGATGACCCTGGCGATCCGTGCGGCGACGCAGGGCTTCGCCCTCGCCGTTCAGATTTCCGCGCCCTTCATCGTCTTCGGTCTGCTCTTCAATCTCGGGCTCGGCGTGCTGGCGCGGATGATGCCGCAGCTTCAGGTCTTCTTCCTCGCCGTGCCGGCCTCGATCCTCGGCGGCATGCTCGTGCTGCTCGCCGTCGTCGGCGTGATGATGGGCGTCTTCCTCGAGGATCTCGGCAACTTCCTTCGCCAGTTCACCGGCAACTGAGGAGCGGCGATGTCAGAGGACGCCGACAACGAGGACAGGACAGAAGACCCGACCCAGCGAAAGCTGGACCAGGCGATCGAGAAGGGCGACATCGCCCGCTCGCAGGAGATCGGCACCTTCTTCGTCCTTTGCGGTTTCACACTGGCGCTGCTGGTCGGAGCCGGCTGGTCGGCGAGCAGTGCGGCGCTTTCCCTGCGCTCCTTCCTGATGAACGCGCATCAGGTGCCTTCCAGCGGCGAGGCCTTCTTCAACGTCACCAAGCAGGGCGTGATGACGGGCTTCATGGCGCTCGGCCTGCCCTTCGCCTTCATCCTCTGCGCCGGGCTTGCCGGTGCGCTGATCCAGCACAAGCCGCTCTGGACCTTCGAGCCGCTGATGCCGAAATTCAGCCGGATCTCGCTGATGGCTGGGGCCAAGCGGATCTTTGGCAAGGAGGCCTGGGTCAATTTCGCCAAGGGCCTCGCCAAGATCCTGCTGATCGGCACCGCCGTCGGCCTGACGCTCTGGAAGGAGCACGACCGGCTCGAGAGCTTCGCGCAGATGAGTGTCGCCGCGATGCTGCCGGCGACGCTGTCGCTGACGATCAAGCTGATGGCGAGCGTGCTCGCGCTCTTTGCAGTGATCGCGATCGGCGACTTCGTCTATCAGCGCTTCAGCTGGTACCAGCGTCAGCGCATGACCAAGCAGGAGCTCAAGGAGGAGTTCAAGAACTCCGAAGGTAATCCCGAGGTCAAGGCGAAGCTGCGGCAGATCCGCGCGCAGCGGGTCAGGAAACGCATGATGGCCGCGGTGCCCAAGGCGACCGTGATCATCACCAACCCGACCCACTTCGCCGTCGCGCTGCAATACGAGCAGGGCATGGGCGCCCCGCTCTGCCTCGCCAAGGGCGTCGACGCGCTTGCCCTGAAGATCCGCGAGGTCGCGGGGGAGCATCGCGTGCCGATCGTCGAGAACCCGCCGCTGGCCCGCGCGCTCTATGCGACGGTCGATATCGACGAAGAAATTCCTGTCGAACACTATCAGGCCGTCGCCGAAGTCATCGGTTACGTCTTGCGCCTGAAGGGTAGGCGCGCCTAACTCGCAATCTGCGCGACCTGCGCGCTAAGCCCCTCGCTGGCGGCGAGGAGGCGTGAAATGGGACGGACCAGCCGCATGAGCGGAACCACGGCGACAACCGCGATCGATCGCTCCGACAAGCCAGGCCGTATCGGCCTGATCCTGCTTGTCGCCGGCTTGCTCGTCGGAGCCGCGATCGCGCTCGGCTTCATCGCCAATGAATGGGCGCAGCCGCTGATCCTGGGCCTGCTGGCCCTGCTTTCAGTGATCGGTGTCTTCGGCCTCTTTGCCTTTTCTATTGGCCTTGTTCAATTTTCGGGCCGCGCAGCGCGCAATGACCTGACCAAAGCCATCGTCGACAGCGCCGATGACGGCGTCGTCGTCACCGAGGGCGAGAACCGCATCGTCTACGCCAACGAAACCTATCTGGCGCTCGCCGGAGCCCGCGGAGCCAGCGACATCAAGCCGGTCGAACGCCTGTTTACCGGCCGCCCGGAGGTCTCGGAAGCGATCTACCGTTTGGCGACCGCCGCGCGCGAAGGCCGCCGGCTGGCGGAGGAAGTCCGGCTCGAGCCCGCCCTCAACGGTCGCGACACGGTCGGTTGGTATCGAATCCGGGTATCCCCCGTGCGCCGCGAGGGCAAGGCCGCCATGCTCTGGAGCGTCTCGGACGTGACGCCCGAGCGTGAGCGTCAGGAGAACGCCTTCCAGGAACTCCAGCACGCGATCGACTATCTCGATCACGCACCGGCCGGCTTCCTCTCCATCGACGCCGATGGCGAAGTGCCCTATCTCAATGCCACGCTCTCGGGCTGGCTCGACTATGACCTCGCCCGCTTCGGCTCGGGCGGACTGCATCTCGACGACATCGCAACCTCGAACGCGGCTGCCCTGATCCAGGCCATTCGCGGGCAGCCCGGCGATGTCCGCGTCGAGGTCCTCGATGTCGATCTGCGCCGGCGCAATGGCACGACCCTGCCGGTCAGGCTGCATCATCAGGTTGCCTTCGGCAGCGACAGCCGCGCTGGCCCCTCACGCACGCTCGTGCTCAACCGGACGACCGGCGAAGCCGGGTCCGACGGACGCAGCGATGCCGAAGTGCGCTTTGCCCGCTTTTTCCACTCGACGCCGATGGCGATCGCGACCGTCGACCGCAACGGCGCGATCCTGCGCTCCAACGCCGCCTTCACCAGGCTGACGCAGCAGGGCCGCCAGCCCGCGACGATCCAGGATCTCGTCGCGCCGGGCAGCCTCGACGAGGCGCTCGCAGCGACCATGGCCGGCAGCAGCGACATCGCCCCGCTCGATGCCAATCTCTCGGGCGAGGACGGACGTTCGGCCAAACTCTATCTCTCTCCGGTCGCAGCGACCGAGGACAGCGATGGTGAGCGCGCCATCGTCTATGCGCTGGAGACCACCTCCGAGCGCAAGCTCAAGGACAATATCGACCAGGCCCAGAAGATGCAGGCTGTCGGCCAGCTCGCCGGCGGCATCGCGCACGATTTCAACAACGTGCTCCAGGTCATCATCAACGCGTCCGAGTTCCTGCTCGCCAGCCACAAGCCGACCGACCCGTCCTTCCCGGACATCATGCAGATCAAGCAGAACGCCTACCGGGCGGCCTCGCTGGTCCGGCAGTTGCTCGCCTTCTCGCGCCGCCAGACGCTGCGCCCGCAGGTGCTCGAGCTCGGCGACGTGCTCTCCGATCTCTCGTTGATGCTGAAGCGCGTCGTCGCCGACAAGGTCTCGCTCGACATTCGCCAGGGCCGCGACCTCTGGTCGGTCAAGGCCGATCTCGGTCAGCTCGAACAGGTCATCGTCAATCTCGCGGTCAATGCGCGCGATGCCATGCAGGACGGCGGCAAGCTGCAGGTCCGCACGCGCAACGTCGCAGCGGAAGAATGCGCCGGGTTCGGCCATCAGGCCCTGCCCACMGCGGACTATGTCATGCTCGAAGTCGAAGACAGCGGCACCGGCATCCCGGCCGAACATCTCGACAAGATCTTCGAGCCCTTCTTCACCACCAAGGAGGTCGGAAAGGGCACGGGGCTCGGCCTTTCCATGGTCTATGGCATCGTCAAGCAGACCGGTGGCTTCGTCTTCGTCGATTCGACCCTCGGCAAGGGCACGACCTTCCGCATCTTCCTGCCTCGTCACGTGCCGACGGAAGAGGAGATCGCCGCCGACAACGCTGCCAAGGAAGCGCCCAAGAAGGTCGCAGCCGATCATACCGGCGCCGGCGTCATCCTGCTGGTCGAAGACGAGGACGCGGTGCGTGCGCTCAATGCCCGCATGCTGATCTCGCGCGGCTATACCGTGCACGAAGCGGCCTCGGGCGTGGAGGCGCTCGATATCTTCCTCAAGCATGACGGCAAGATCGACCTCGTCGTCTCCGACGTGGTCATGCCCGAGATGGACGGCCCGACCCTGCTTGGCGAGCTACGTCAGCGCAACCCGGCCACCAAGGTCGTCTTCGTCTCCGGCTACGCGGAGGAGGCCTTCCGCAAGAACCTGCCGGAAGGCGAGCAGTTCCACTTCCTGCCCAAGCCTTTCACGATGAAGCAGCTGGTCGAGACAGTGAAGGCCGCGATGAGCTGAGGCGCGAGGCCGCGCAGGTAGCGAGGCGCGGCGTCCACGAACGATGCGGGCAGCGCGATGTCGGACGGGAACTCACGCAGATACCTGATCCTGCTTCTCGCCCAGACCCTGTGTGCGATCGTCGTGCTCGCCAATGTGCGGGGCATTTTCCTCCTGCTGATCGACAATATCGGAACGATCATGACTGCCACTCGCGGCAGCGCGTTGCAGACCGCGCTCGCGGTCCTGATCGGCCAGGCCTGCTACTGGTGGCGCCTGCGTCATGTGACCATCCCCGCCACCTATGGCGGCCTGGTGATCGGCCACTTCGTCTCCTTCGCAGCCCGGATCGGCTTCATCTTCGGCGGCGCTCTGTTCTCGCTCTATTATCTCCGGCACGTCCCGGAGCTCGATCTTGGCTATCTCGATCTGAGCTGGCGCGGGGCGCTCCTCATCGCCGTCATCTTCGCGCTCTACTGCTACACCCTGGAGCTGGAGCGGCTCGGCAACGCGATGCAGATCCGGGCCATGCAAGCGAAGGGCGACAGCCGGGCTTGAACAGCTCTGCAGGGAGGCGATGAATGAGAACAAAAAAAGAACTTGAAGACAGGAACAAACCGTGACCATATTTGCTCACGGCGCACATTGAGAAGTGATCGCGCCCCTGCCATAAGGAGCGCACGTTGTGAATCAGGCAAATCTCCGGCTCGTGGAAGGCTCTTCGATGGACAAGGCTAAGGCGCTCGATGCGGCGCTCTCGCAGATCGAACGGGCTTTCGGCAAGGGCTCGATCATGCGCCTGGGCAAGAACCAGCAGGCGATCGAGATCGAGACCATCTCGACCGGCTCGCTCGGGCTCGATATCGCGCTCGGCGTCGGCGGGCTCCCCAGGGGCCGCGTCATCGAGATCTACGGACCTGAATCCTCCGGCAAGACCACGCTTGCGCTCCACACTATTGCCGAAGCCCAGAAGAAGGGCGGCGTTTGCGCCTTCGTCGATGCCGAGCACGCGCTCGATCCGGTCTATGCCCGCAAGCTCGGCGTCAATCTCGACGACCTCCTGATCTCGCAGCCCGATACCGGCGAGCAGGCGCTCGAGATCACCGACACCCTGGTTCGCTCCGGCGCCATCGACGTGCTGGTGGTCGACTCCGTTGCGGCCCTTACGCCCCGCGCCGAGATCGAAGGCGAGATGGGCGATGTCCAGCCCGGCCTCCAGGCGCGCCTGATGAGCCAGGCCTTGCGCAAGCTCACCGCGTCGATCTCGCGTTCGAACTGCATGGTCATCTTCATCAACCAGATCCGCATGAAGATCGGCGTGATGTATGGCTCGCCCGAGACCACGACCGGCGGCAATGCCCTGAAATTCTACGCCTCCGTGCGCCTCGACATTCGCCGCGTCTCGACGCTGAAGGAGCGCGACGAGGCCACCGGCAACCAGGTCCGCGTCAAGGTCGTCAAGAACAAGGTGGCGCCGCCCTTCAAGCAGGTCGAGTTCGACATCATGTTCGGCGAGGGCATCTCGAAGGTCGGCGAACTAATCGACCTCGGCGTCAAGGCCGGGATGGTCGAGAAGGCTGGAGCGGGCGGCCCTGGGGGGCCGCCCGTTTCTTTTATGCGCCAAGGCCTTGTCACGGGAATTCTGGACAGGTGCAAAGCCGCTGACTAGAACCGATCCCAACCAGCAGGCCCGCCCGGCCACCCATCCTGAAGCAGAGTTCGAATTGCGATGAGCGGCGTCAACGAAATCAGGTCCACCTTCCTCGATTATTTCAAGGCGAACGGCCATGAGGTGGTGCCATCGAGCCCGCTCGTGCCACGCAACGACCCGACGCTGATGTTCGCCAATTCAGGCATGGTGCAATTCAAGAACGTCTTCACCGGACAGGAAAAGCGCTCCTACCAGCGCGCCACGTCGGCGCAGAAATGCGTGCGCGCCGGCGGCAAGCACAATGACCTCGACAATGTCGGCTACACCGCGCGCCACCACACCTTCTTCGAGATGCTGGGGAACTTCTCCTTCGGCGACTACTTCAAGGAGCAGGCGATCACCCACGCTTGGACGCTGGTCACGCGCGAGTTCGGCCTGCCCAAGGAAAAGCTGACCGTCACGGTCTATTCCGAGGATGACGAGGCGCACGCGCTCTGGAAGAAGATCGCCGGACTTTCGGATTCGAAGATCATCCGGATTCCGACCTCGGACAATTTCTGGCGCATGGGCGACACCGGCCCCTGCGGCCCGTGCTCCGAGATCTTCTACGACCATGGCGACCATATCCCCGGCGGCCCTCCCGGCTCGCCCGATGAGGACGGCGACCGCTTCATCGAGATCTGGAACCTCGTGTTCATGCAGTATGAGGAGGCCGCCGGCGGCATCCGCACCAATCTGCCGCGGCCCTCGATCGACACCGGCATGGGGCTGGAGCGTGTCGCCGCCGTGCTTCAGGGCACGCATGACAATTACGAGATCGACCTCTTCGCGACCCTGATCCGCGCCATCGCGGACATGACATCGGTCTCGTCCGACGGGCCAATGAAGGCGAGCCATCGTGTCATTGCCGACCACCTGCGCTGCTCTGCCTTTCTGATCGCCGACGGTGTTCTGCCCTCGAACGAAGGCCGCGGCTATGTCCTGCGCCGCATCATGCGTCGCGGCATGCGCCATGCCCAGTTGCTCGGCGCCAAGGAGCCGTTGCTTCACCGGCTCGTGCCCGTCCTGACCCGCGAGATGGGCCAGGCCTATCCCGAACTGCTGCGTGCAGAGGCCCTGATCACCGAGACCTTGAAGMTCGAGGAGAGCCGTTTCCGCACCACGCTGGCGCGTGGCCTCTCGATCCTCGACGATGCTGCCAAGGATCTCGGCGCCGGCCAGAAGCTGAAGGGCGATGTCGCCTTCACGCTTTACGATACCTACGGCTTCCCGCTCGACCTGACCCAGGATGCGCTCCGCGCCCGCGATATCGGCGTCGATCTCGACGGGTTCGACGCAGCGATGCAGCAGCAGAAGGCGAAGGCGCGCGCCGCCTGGTCCGGCACCGGCGAGGCTGCGACGGAAAAGCTCTGGTTCCCGCTGCGCGACCGCGTCGGCGCCACCGAGTTCCTTGGCTACGACACCGAGACGGCCGAGGGGGTCGTCACCGGGCTGATCCACGACAATGCGGAAGTCGAGAGCCTGAAGGCCGGCGAGACCGGTTTCGTCGTACTCAACCAGACCCCGTTCTATGGCGAGTCCGGCGGCCAGGTTGGCGATACCGGCACGATCACCGGGGCGGGCTTCGCCGCACAGGTTTCGGATGTGCAGAAGAAGCTCGGCGACATCTTCGCCCACGCGGTCAAGGTCACTTCGGGCGAAATCAAGCTCGGCACACCGGCTGAGCTTACAGTCGATCATGCGCGCCGGAGCACGATTCGCGCCAACCACTCCGCGACCCACCTGCTGCATGAGGCGCTCCGGCTCGTCCTTGGCGATCATGTCGCCCAGAAGGGCTCGCTGGTCTCGCCTGAGCGGCTGCGCTTCGATTTCTCGCACCCCAAGCCTATCTCCGAGGCGGAGCTGGCTCAGGTCGAGGATATCGCCAACGCAGCCGTGCTGCGGAACGAGCCGGTGGCGACCCACCTGATGAGCGTCGACGAAGCCATCGCTTCGGGTGCCCGCGCCTTGTTCGGTGAAAAATACGGCGATGAGGTCCGTGTCGTCTCGATGGGGACGACCGAGGCGGGCAAGGCCTTCTCGGTCGAGCTCTGCGGTGGCACCCATGTTTCGCGCACCGGCGATATCGGCATCGTCAGCATCGCCGGCGAAAGCGCGGTGGCAGCTGGCGTGCGCCGTCTCGAGGCGGTGACCGGCACGGAAGCCCGGCGTCAGCTCAACACCGATTCGAGGCGTCTGCGCGACCTCGCCAGCCTGCTCAAGGTCCCCGCGGCCGAAGCCGAGGCACGCCTCGCCGCCCTGGTCGAGGAGCGCCGCAAACTGGACCGCGAACTCACCGAGGCGCGCAAGAAGCTCGCCATGGGCGGCGGCGGCAGCGCCGAGGATCCGATCCTCGAGATCTCCGGGGCCAAGCTCCTGGCCCGCGCCGTCACCGGCGTCGAGATGAAGGATCTGAAGAGCCTCGCCGACGAAGCCAAGTCCCGCGTCGGCTCGGGCGTCGTCGCCATTGTCGGCGTCGCGGAAGACGGCAAGGCCGGCGTGGTCGTCGGTGTTACCGAGGATCTGACCTCGCGCTTCGACGCGGTGGCGCTGGTGCGCGCCGCCTCCGAGCAGCTCGGCGGCAAGGGTGGTGGCGGGCGCCGCGACATGGCCCAGGCCGGTGGCCCGGACGGCTCCAAGGCGCAGGCTGCGCTCGACGCCGTCGCAGCCGCGATGAGCTGACCGGGTTCGGACGACGGAGAAGACGGGGTGCAATATCGTCTCGCCGCCACCATTGCTCTTGCCCTGGTGGCAGCGAGCGCCTCAGGCTTTGCCCAGCAGGTGCGCCCCCGCCCCGCCGCACCGGCCCAGCCCGTCCAGCCAACCCTGTCGGCCTCGCGTAGCGCGATGGCCGGCTCCATGTTGACGGTGTTCGCCAGCAAGGCGCCGGCACAATCACAGCTCGCCATCGCGCGCCCCGGCGATCCTGCTGAAGCGGCCATCGTCTCGGTCATTCTCGGCGCCGTGTCCGCAACCGCGATCACGACGCCGGGCGAGCCCGGCAGCTATGAACTCCGCCTCGTTCGCCCGGATTCCGGCAAGCCCGAGATCCTGGCCAGGCAGCCCCTGGCAACCACGTCCCCTTCGGCGACCTTGTCGGCGCCGGACCGCGCCAAGGCCAAGACAAGCATCCCGGTTCGCGGGATCGGTCCCAATGGCGAGCGCGATCGCGTCGTCATCACGGCACCCGATGCAGCCGTGGACGCGACAGGCCCCTCCTTCTTTCCGGCAGAGAACGTCGAAGCGCTGCTGGAAGCACCGGACAAGCCGGGCAGCTATGAACTTCGCTATGTCATGAACGCACCGCTGAGCGGCCAGCGTATCCTCGCTCGCCGCCCCCTTACGATCGAGTAGCGATCATCCCGGCCGCGTGCCCAGGCATCGCGATCGGCGTTCTCAAGGCGAGCGATAGCGCGGAGCTCTCCGAACGAGACGGCTCCGCAGTGAGTTTGCTGGTCATCCCGCAGAGCCCGCCCAACCGAGCGACCAGATCGGGATCCGGGCGCTTCAAGTCATTCACTCAGGATCGCAGAGATCAGGCAGACATCGCCTTGCGCATGTTCTCGCTGACCTTCTCAAGGAAGCCGGTGGTCGAGAGGAACTTCTGGTCGGGACCGACCAGCAGCGCCAGATCCTTGGTCATGTCGCCAGCCTCGACAGTGTCGACCGTGACCTTCTCGAGCAGCGTCGCAAACTTCGCGAGTTCGGCATTGTTGTCGAGCTTGGCGCGGTGGCTGAGGCCACGCGTCCAGGCAAAGATCGAGGCGATCGAGTTGGTCGAGGTCTCCCTGCCCTTCTGATGCTCGCGATAATGGCGCGTCACCGTGCCGTGCGCGGCTTCAGCCTCGACGGTCTTGCCATCCGGCGTCATCAGCACCGAGGTCATCAGGCCGAGCGAACCAAAACCCTGGGCCACGGTGTCGGACTGCACGTCGCCATCGTAGTTCTTGCAGGCCCAGACATAGCCGCCCGACCACTTCATCGCCGAAGCGACCATGTCGTCGATCAGACGGTGCTCATAGGTGATTCCGAGCTTGTCGAATTCGGCCTTGAACTCGGCCTGGTAGATCTCCTCGAAGATATCCTTGAAGCGGCCGTCATAGGTCTTGAGGATGGTGTTCTTGGTCGAGAGATAGACCGGGTACTTGCGGATCAGGCCGTAGTTCAGCGAAGCGCGTGCGAAATCCCTGATCGAATCGTCGAGATTGTACATCGCCATGGCGACGCCGGCGTCCGGAGCCTTGAAGACCTCCTTCTCGATCACGGCGCCATCATCTCCGACGAACTTGATCGAGAGCGTGCCCTTGCCGGGGAACTTGAAATCGGTGGCGCGGTACTGGTCGCCATAGGCGTGGCGGCCGATGACGATCGGCTGTGTCCAGCCCGGCACGAGGCGCGGCACGTTCTTGCAGATGATCGGCTCGCGGAAGATCACGCCGCCGAGAATGTTGCGGATCGTGCCATTCGGCGACTTCCACATCTGCTTGAGATTGAACTCCTTCACCCGGCCCTCGTCCGGGGTGATGGTGGCGCACTTCACCGCGACGCCATGCTTCTTGGTGGCGTTGGCGGCATCGATCGTGACCTGGTCATTGGTCGCGTCGCGGTTCTCGACGGACAGGTCGTAATAATCCAGCTCGAGGTCGAGATAGGGGAAGATCAGCGTGTCTTTGATCTTCTGCCAGATGATGCGGGTCATCTCGTCGCCGTCCATGTCGACGACGGGATTGGCGACCTTGATCTTGCTCATGTGATTTCGACCCCTGCTGCTGGCCAGTCTGGAACGTTTCCGGGCTGCAGCCATAGCTCCGCAGCCCGCCCGCGCGCTTCCTAGCGGGTTACGTGCCACTGGGGAAGCACGGCTTTTGGCCGAGTTGCCCAAGCCTCATGCCGCACTGCCTTCATGCTGCACTGCCGCAAAAACTGCACCTTCCCGTTCTAACTTCGATTTGAGATCGCCGCCGAGGAAGAATGCCGACTTTGTATCACCATCGCTGCAGTATTCGTGCTGGCCGGTCCATCGGGGCTCGGGCCGGCATCGTTGCCCTCCTGCTCGTCGCGGGCTGGGCGGCGAAGGCCAATGACGACGGTGCCTACAGCCCGCGCTTCCCCATTCCCAAACCTATCCTCACCCACGAAGAGCCTGAGGACGCGGTCGAACCACAAGCTCAAGAGGCGCAGGACGATCTGGACGCCGTGCCGTTCGATCCGGCTCTGAGCGCGCGCGCAAACTGGCCCGCCCCGCCAAAAGCCAACCGGCAGTTGCCTAGGGAAATCCCGCTCAGCGTCATTCGCCAGGGCTTTTCGACACGTGGCCCGACAGAGTCTGCGCCCGAACGGAGCGTCGGCCTCCAGCTCGGCGCCGACACGTTCTCGATCTCGACCAAGCTGATCGCACCGCCCGGGCACGAGCAGGTCGGCGACGCACGCATCGACTGGAAATTGGCCCGGCCTGTCGCCAACAAGGGGCCCGGCTTCATCTGGACGATCTCGACGGGAGGCGGCAGCAGCACGGCGGGAAAACCCGAGCAGAACGCCAGTCTGCTGGTCGGGTTCCGCCACCAGCTCTTTCAGTACCTGACCATGAGCTCGCAGCTCTCCATGGCCGGCAGCTACGTCTTCGCTCCCGACGGTGGCCCGCACTCGACGCTTGTGCCGGAGGTCAAGTTGAGCGCCGATCTCGCAGCTCTGGCGAATCTCTCCTGGGAGGCCTCGCTCGATCTGGCGCTGGCACGTCAGATGCCGCTCGTCGCGAGCCAGTACGAGACGCGCGGCACCGCCCTGCTGCGCCTGAAATACAGCCTCGAATGAAGGGACCCCGCTCTGCCTTTGCCGGCCTTCCGTGATCGCGCCGGTCGCTCTAGCCTTGGGGCATGACAGATACTCCCCCTCCGAAATTCGCTCTCGTAACCGGCGGTACACGCGGCATCGGTGCAGGCGCTGCGCTTGCGCTCGCCCAGGCGGGCTACGAGGTCATTGCCACCGGCCTCACCGATGAGGAGGTCATGGCGTCCCCGCCTCACCCCGCGATCCGTCACGCCAGGCTCGATGTGACCAGGGATGATCAGGTCGCGGCCATCGTCGCGCTCTGCCCCCGTATCGATGCGCTGGTGAACTGCGCCGGGATGATCCAGCGCGGCGGCAAGGAATTCGAGATCGAAGCCTTTCGCCTGACGATCGAGGTCAACCTCACGGGCTCGATGCGGATGTGCGTGGCGGCCAAGGACAAGCTCGCCGCCAATGGCGGGGCGATCGTCAACATCGCCTCCATGCTGACCTTCCACGGCTCGCCCCTCGCCCCGGGCTACGCCGCATCGAAGGGCGGCATCGGCCAGCTCACCAAGTCGCTCGCGGCCGCCTGGGCACCCGAAGGCATCCGCGTCAACGCCGTCGCTCCCGGCTGGATCGCGACCGAGTTGACCAGGCCCCTGGTCGAGGATGCTGCCCGTTCGGCGCCGATCCTGGCGCGTACACCACAGGGTCGCTGGGGCGAACCCAGCGATGTCGGCGGCGCCATCGCTTTCCTGCTCTCGGATGCGGCCAGGTTCGTGACAGGTGCCATCCTGCCCGTCGATGGCGGGTATCTCGCCGTCTGACGCCATCTGCATCAACACCAAAAACGCCAAACACGGCAACGGCATGCAACCGCTTCCGGAATCACTCCGGCAACGACTTGAATCAAGATCTCAGGCAGGAAACGCCATGACCAACCCGAACCCCATGCCAGTCGAGGCGAGCGCCGAGGACCGTTGGACGCCCTATCGCCACCCTCAGCCGAAGGATTCCCCACCCGAACTGATCGTGCCCAATGTCATTCCAACCGACGAGCGGGTCTGGGTGCCGGTCGATGACAATGTCTGGTTCCGWCCGCTGCTCTTCTGCGTGACGCGTGGTTATTGGATGAACCTCCTGAAGGTACGCCGCGCCGGCGTGCTCTCGCGCCACCGCCACCCCCTGCCCGTGCACGGCTATGTCCTCAAGGGAAAGTGGCGCTACCTGGAGCACGATTGGGTGGCGACCGAGGGGTCCTATGTTTACGAGGCGCCGGGCGAGACCCATACGCTCGTCGTCGACCCTGACGTCGAAGAGATGATCACCATGTTCCAGGTCAATGGCGCGATGATCTATGTCGATCCCGACGGCAAGTGCCTGGGCTATGACGACGTCTTCACCCGCCTCGACAAATGCCGCGCGCATTACGCGGGCAACGGGCTCGGAGCGGATTACGCGGACCAGTTCATTCGCTGACGACCAGTTTCCGTGCCGGATCGACACGCGTCGGTTCGGCAGCACGGACGAATCCTAAACGGTCTCTCGGCTAGTTCCGGTCAAACCGACCGAAGCCTATGCCACCTCTGGAGAACCGTTCATGCGCGCCGTCCTCGCCCTGCTGATGTGGATGTCGGCGGCCGGCCTCCCCTCGCCAGCCGACGCGCAATCGGACTTCTATACGGCGACGTCTGCCGAGATCGCCGGAGGGCGCCCCGGAACGCTGATCCGGACCGAGATTCTGAACGGAACGCCCGAGGGCGCCAGCGCCTACCGGATGCTCTATCGCTCGGTCGGCCTCGACGGGCGGCCGATCGCCGTGTCCGGTGTTGCGATCGTCCCGCCCGGCCCCGGTCCGGCCGAGGGACGCCCCGTCGTCGCCTGGGCGCACCCGACGACCGGGGTCCAGCCGCAATGCGGACCGTCGCGCTCCGGCGGTATCTTCCAATCCATTCAGGGCCTGCGTCCGATGCTCGCGCGTGGCTACATCGTCACGGCGACGGACTATCCGGGCCTGGGCGCACCGGGGGTCCATCCTTATCTGGTCGGCGCCAGCGCGGCCCGCTCCGTAATCGACTCGGTGCGCGCGGCCGGCCAGCTCCCCAATGCCTCCGCCGGGCGGCGCTTCACCGTCTGGGGCCACTCCCAGGGTGGGCACGCGGCGCTGTTCACCGGCATCCTGGCGAAGCGCCTGGCGCCCGAACTCGACCTCGTCGGTGTCGCCGCCGCAGCGCCTGCGACCGAACTCGCCACATTGCTGTCCGACGACATCGACACGGATGGCGGCCGGAACCTGACGGCAATGACCCTGTGGTCCTGGACGCGTGTCTACAAGGCGCCCCTGAACAAGATCGTGAGTTCGGGCGCGATTCCGGTGGTCGATCAGTTGGCCGCAGATTGCCTGGAGAGCCTGACGGACATCTTCAGCAGGCTGCGCCCGACCAAGGCGCTGGAGCGCCGCTTCCTCGTCGACAACGCCTTTGCTGAGCAGCAGCCTTGGCGCGCGCTTCTCAGCCGCAATACCCCCGGTCTCCTGCCGCGCAGCGTCCCGGTCTATATCGCGCAGGGCACGAGCGACACGCTCGTCCGGCCCCAGGTGACACGCGACTACGCAGACAAGCTTTGTCGCGCCGGCAGCGCGGTGCAATTCGATGCGTTGCCGGGCGTCGGCCATCTCCTGGCTGCGCGAGACAGCGCCGACGCGGCGATCGCCTGGATGGATCAGCGCTTCAAGGGCGTGACGCCGCCGAGCGTTTGCGCCCTGTCGCAGTAAGGGTCTCGCTGCAACCGCTCGGTCCTGATCGGACCGGCGGCAGGTTCGAAGGCCATTGCATCGGCYRGAAAAGTGGATTGCGGCTTTCGGGAAGGCCGATGCAAACACAAAGAGTTAGATCATCGGACCGGATACGATTTCTGGTCCGAGGATCTAACGCCCGAGCTTGGCGAGCTCGACCGCCGCCCGCAGCTCGATATGAGCCAGCACATCGTCGAGGCGCGGATCATCGGTGGTCTCGCGCCGCAACGAGAGCGTCGTCTTGAGGCGTTCCAGCTCGGCGATCTGGACGCGGCCGGAGAGGAGCGCAGCCTTCAGCCTGTCGAGCCCGTCGAGCAGGTCATGCCCGCGCCGTGCCTGACGCTTCTTGCGCTCCTGCGCATCGCCTTCGGCCTGGACCGCGAGCAGGAGATCGAGCGACCCCGCATTGCTGACCGTGCTGCCCTGTGCCGCCGTCGCGGATTCGCGGCCGGGCAAAGAGAACGACGCCGCGCCGGCCCGCCGGGTCTGGCTGGCCGAGCCTGCCCCGATAACGGGCGTGCGCGGGTCGATACGGATCATGACGGCCTCGGTTGACGATGCGCCAAGCCTTGGACCCGCATGGTTAACAAGCGGTAAATCGCCCGGCAAAAACTGCCGATCCGGCAGGAACGACATAGCGACAACGGCAAGCGCCAGACAGAGCCTACCTCACAACAGGCTGGCAAATAAGGGTTTTCATGAAATCGGCAGTTGGCACGCCCCTCGCAAGGCATGAGCCGCTACTGTCTCATTCCCGCCGGTGCCCTATGGTTCGCCTGCCCTCCCTGAAACGCCTTGTGACGCCGCTGGCCGCGCTGCTGGCCATCGGCCTGTCCTGGGCGGCCGAGCCGGCGCAGGCGCTCTCCCGCATCAAGGATCTCGCCGCCGTCGAAGGCGTGCGCAGCAACCAGATCCTCGGCTATGGCATCGTCGTCGGCCTCAATGGCACCGGCGACACGCTGAACAATACGCCCTTCACCAAGCAGTCGCTGCAGGCGATGCTGGAGCGGCTCGGCGTCAATACGCGCGGCGCCAATATGCGCACCGCCAATGTCGCCGCCGTGATGGTGACCGCGAACCTGCCGCCCTTCGCCACCCAGGGCACGCGCCTCGATGTCACGGTCTCGGCACTGGGTGACTCCAAGTCGCTTCAGGGCGGCACCCTGCTCGCAACGCCGCTGCTCGGCGCCGATGGCGAGGTCTACGCCGTCTCGCAGGGGCCGGTCGCAATCTCCGGCTTCTCGGCCGAGGGCGACGCCGCCAAGATCACTCGCGGCGTGCCGACGGTCGGCCGCATCGCCAATGGCGGCCTGGTCGAACGCGAGATCGACTTCGCGCTGAACAAGCTGAAGACGCTGCGGCTGTCGCTGCGCAACCCGGACTTCACGACGGCGCGCCGCGTCGCCGCTGCGATCAATGATTTCCTCGGCGGCGATGCGGCAGAGCCGACCGATCCCTCGACTGTCGTGCTGCAGATCCCCCCGCGCTTCCAGGGCAACATGATCCGCATGCTGACCGAGATCGAACAGCTGCGGGTCGAGCCCGACCAGCTCGCCCGCATCGTCATCGACGAACGCTCCGGCATCATCGTCATGGGCAAGGACGTCCGCGTCTCCACCGTCGCCGTCGCGCAGGGCAACCTGACCGTGACGATCAGCGAGCAGCCGGAAGTCAGCCAGCCCGAGCCTTTCGCCCGCGGCCGCACCACCGTCGTGCCCCGCACCAACGTCAAGGTCGACACCGAAGGCGGCAACAAGCTCGCCCTCGTCAAGGAGAGCGTGACGCTCGCCGAGCTCGTCGACGGACTGAACGCCCTCGGAATCGGCCCGCGCGACATGATCTCCATCCTTCAGGCGATCAAGGCCGCCGGCGCCCTCCAGGCAGAAATCGAGGTGATGTAATGACCGCCGCACTCGCCCTCCCCGCTGCGAAACTGGCGCTCGGCGTTGCCGGAAGCCTCGTCAGCGGCCTGGCAAACGCTCTCGATCCCGCCAAGGCGAAGGCCAAGAAGCAGGCCGACGAGTTCGAGACCGTCTTCCTCGAACAGGTCACGGACAAACTGATGGCCTCCAGCGAGACCGAGGGACCGCTCGGCGAGAACGGCACCGGCGGTGGCGTCTATCGCTCGATGCTGACCCAGGAATATGCCCGCAATCTGCAGCGCGCCGGTGGCATCGGCCTGTCCGATCCGATCATGCGCAGCCTGCTGCAGGTTCAGGAACAGGCCACCGCGGCGATGACTACCGGAGCTGCACGTGTCGCTGGCTAGGCGTGTACTGGACGAGCGGCCGCGGATCGCAAGCGCTCTCGAAGCGCAGGCGCTGATCGAAGCCGTGCTGGAGACGCTCGGGGCCCTGTCCCATGTCGTTGGCGAGGAAACCGAACTGGTCCGCGCCGGCAAATTGTCGGACGCAATGGAACGCGAACCGCGAAAGACCGAGCTTGCCGGCATCTATATGCGCGGCGTCGAGCAGGTGAAGCTGAATGCGGTGGCATTGGCGCGCTTCGTCCCCGATCAGGTCAAGCGCCTGAAGGCCGCCCATGTCGCATTCCAGGACCTGATCGAGATCAACCAGATCGTGCTTGCCACCGCGCGAGCCGTCTCGGAATCGATCGTCCGCGATCTCGCCTCCGAGGCAAACCGTCCGATGCGGGCCGCCGGCTACGGACCGACGGCAACTGTGGGAGCCGGCGCCTTTGTCCGCCCGAACTCCGGGCCGCTCGTGATCTCCCGCAGTCTCTGAGCCACGGGGAGCCAGCGTGCCAGGGGGGAGGCGGCGGCTGCCACGGCAATCGTCAAAATTTACCTAATCTCCTTACGGAAGATTCAATCTTCGCGGTCATTGTCGATATGATGCGAAGGGTGCGGCTTGTCCGCGCCTTTCGTACGACGGCCGCGAGGGGTGGCTGTTATCCGACTCCAGAAGGAGTGAGCGATGGATTTCGGGGCCTCGACGAGGGCGACAGCGGTCGGCGCCTATCACGTGACCGCCAGAAGCGATGCCGCCGCAACCAAGGGAAGCATCCCGGTCGAACTGGCGCCAGCGCAAACCGTCCAGTCGGCAGGGGCGGGCGAAGCCGTCCAGCTCGACCTGCAGGCCCGTTCCGAACAGGCCCGTCGCGATGATGCTGCCGCGAAGCGGAGCGCGATGCTCGACGATCAGTCCGCGCGCCAACGCGAAAGAGATCTGCGCGACGTCATTGAGCGGCGCCTCGTGATCGACCCCCGCTCCCGAACGGTCATCCTTCAGAAGAAAAACAAGGCAACGGGCGAGACGATTTCGCAACTTCCGGATGAAGCGATCTTGAGATTGCGCATCTATTCGCGGGAACTCGCCGAACGTTCCCGACAATCGGACCAGACGGCTGTCAGGCATTATGTCGAGCGAACCGCCTGACGCGCAGCCGCGTTTCTTCCCGTTTGCAAATCGCCGCCCGCTCATGCGGGCGGTCTGCGTTTGGAGCCAGCGARGCCTGATCAGGCTCTTATCAAGCACTTAACCATGCCGCGGCTTTGCCCAATCTCGCGGCAATTCGATCGGTGAAATTTACCACTCGTTACGGGTTGGCGACCGAGTGTCCTCCGGTCGCGGCCAGAAGGCCACGGCGCCAGAAGGCACCATCCCAGAAGGGTATTCTACAATGGCTACCGTTTCCGTTTCTGCCGGCGTCCGCGCCGCGCTCGGCTCGCTCGGCTCCACCAAGACCGAAGCCCAGCAGGCCCAGTATCGCCTCGCCACCGGCAAGAAGGTCAACTCGGCCGTCGATAGCCCGGTCAACTTCTTCACCGCCGCCAGCCTGAACGATCGCGCCGGCCAGTTCACCGGCCTGCTCGACGGCATCTCCAACGGCATCCAAACGATCCAGGCGGCCTCGAAGGGCATCGACTCTATCACCAAACTGGTTGCGTCGCTGCAGTCGACGGTCAAACAGGCACAGAACGAAGCCGCGGCAAACCGCCCTACGGTCGCAGGCACAGTGGCTCTGGGCAAGGCCTCCGAAGCAACCGCGACCAACAGCACGATCCGCGACGTGGCGCTGAACAAGGTGCTTGTGGGCACTGCGGCCGATGCGTCGGCGACCGATCCCGGCAAGCTAGGTATGGCAGCTGGTTCGACGACAATCCGCCTGACGTCGGCCAGCGCGACACCGGTCACCTATGACATCTCCATCAGCGCGACGACCACCGTCCGCGACCTTGTCGAGAACATCAACAAGTCGGGCATCGCGACCGCTTCGGTCGGCAATGACGGCAAGCTTTCCGTCATCGGAACCGGTTCAGACGCCCTGTCGGTCCAGGCTGGCGCGGTCGCTGGCGCGCCGCCTGTTTTCACAGCTGGTGCAGCAACCGAGAACGAGCTGCTCTTCGGCACCGGCACCGTCACCGCCGCTGTGACGAAGGCCGGCTCCTCCGCCACCCGCACCTCGCTGGTCGCGCAGTTCAACGACCTGCGCGATCAGATCGATGCGCTCGCCAAGGATTCCGGCTTCAACGGCATCAACCTGCTTGGCGGCGATAAGCTCTCGATCACGCTGAACGAGAAGACGGGCAGCAACAAGAACAAGATCGACGTGCAGGGCGATCTGTTGACGTCGGAATCGCTGGGTATCGGCAAGGCCAACGACCTCAAGACGTCGATCGCCGGCGAATTCAGCCTGCAGAACGACAATGACCTCGCCAAGGCAGCCGATTCTCTGACCAACTCTCTGTCATCGCTGCGGGCCACGTCGTCTTCACTGGGCTCCAAGCTTCAGGTCGTTCAGACTCGCCAGGACTTCAGCAAGGACCTGATCAACACGCTGACCCAGGGTGCCGACAACCTCGTCCTCGCTGATACCAACGAGGAAGGCGCCAAGCTGCTCGCTCTGCAGACCCGCCAGCAGCTCTCGCAGACCGCCCTCACCCTGTCGAACCAGGCTGACCAGGCCGTCCTGCGGATGTTCTGATCCTTCGTCCGCAGAAGCGGGCTTGCCCACAGAATGTGGGCCGAAGACAACAAGCGGCGGGGCGCGAGCCCCGCCGTTCTTTTTTGCAGTCGCCCTATCGTCGCGGATCGGGCCCGCAAAGCACCGGTTTTAGCGGAATTAACGGAATATTATCCTTAACGAGGAATTGTCGGGTCCACAGCAAAACCGGAGCAGCGCAGAATCGCGCTTTCAGGGGACCACGATGGCCAACACGATCCTTTCCAGCGGCGTCCGCAACAACCTCCTGACGCTTCAGCAGACGACCGCGCAGCAAAGTGTCATTCAGAATCGCCTCGCCACGGGCAAAAAGGTCAACTCGGCCATCGATAATCCGGTCAACTACTTCACTTCGTTTAATCTGAACGATCGTGGTGAGCAGTTGACGGGCTTGCTGGACGGCATTTCGAACGGCATCCAGACCATCACGGCCGCATCCAAGGGCATCGACTCGATCACCAA
This sequence comes from Allobosea sp. P1_A7, assembly GCF_056406775.1. Classification (NCBI taxonomy): domain Bacteria; kingdom Pseudomonadati; phylum Pseudomonadota; class Alphaproteobacteria; order Hyphomicrobiales; family Alloboseaceae; genus Allobosea; species Allobosea sp. P1_A7. Next base: position 53,480 of record NZ_JBFTZN010000002.1, on the reverse strand, counting down.
GCTGGTTTCATCGCTGCAGTCCACCGTCAAACAGGCTCAGAACGAGGCCGCTGCAAACCGTCCGACGGTCGCCGGCACATTGGCCCTTGGCAAAGCCTCTGAGGCAACCGCGACGAACAGCACGATCCGCGACGTGGCGCTAAGCAAGCTGGTTCAGGGCGCAGTATCCGATGCAACGGCGGCTCTGCCAGGTAACGCCGGGTTGGCTGCTGGTTCGACGACGATCCGCCTGACATCGGCCAGCCCGACCCCCATCACTTACGACATCACCATCGGCGCAACGACCACCGTCCGCGATCTTGTCGAGAACATCAACAAGTCAGGCATCGCGACCGCTTCGGTCGGTAATGACGGCAAGCTTTCCGTCATTGGAACCGGCTCGGACGCCTTGTCGGTCGAGGCTGGCTCAATCGCGGCAGGCCCGCCGCCTGTCTTCACGGCTGCTGCTGCAGCTCAGAACGAGCTGCTCTTCGGCACTGGCACCGTCACCACCGCTGTGACCAAAGCCGGTTCCTCAGCCACGCGTACCTCGCTGGTCCAGCAGTTTAACGACCTTCGCGATCAGATCGATGCCCTCGCCAAGGACGCCAGCTTCAACGGCATCAACCTGCTCGGCGGCGACCGGCTCTCGATCACGCTCAACGAGAAGACTGGAAGCAACAAGAACAAGATCGACGTGCAGGGCGATATGTTGACAGCAGAATCGCTGGGTATCGGCAAGGCCAACAATCTCAAGGTTTCGATCGCCGGCGAATTCAGCCTGCAGAATGACAATGATCTCAACAAGGCGGCAGATGCCTTGACGAACGCAATCTCATCGCTTCGAGCTACCTCGTCGTCTTTGGGGTCGAAGCTGGCCGTGGTGCAGACCCGTCAGGATTTCACCAAGGAACTGGTCAACACGCTCACGATCGGTGCAGACAAGTTGGTCGCTGCCGATCCGAACGAGGAAGGTGCCAGCCTGCTCGCGCTGAACACCCGCCAGCAGCTCTCGCAGACCGCACTCTCGCTGGCCAACCAGGCGGACCAGGGCGTGCTCCGGCTCTTCGGCTGATCACCCCCTCCCCTCCCAAACGCCAGAAGGCAGGATCGTCATGGCTCTCAAAGTCGAGCTCAAGCCAAACGAGCGCATCATCATCGGCCAGGTGGTGATCCGCAACGACGAGCAGCGCACGCGCTTCTTCATCGAAGGCGAAGCGCCGATCCTGCGCGAGAAGGATATTCTCACCGCCGCCAGCGCCGACAGCCCGGCGAAGAAGATCTATCTTGCCATCCAGCTGATGTATCTGGCGCAGGACCCGACGCATGAACACGAGACCTATTTCGCACTCGTGCGCGATTTCATGAAGGCGGCTCCGAGTTCCCTGCCGCATATGACCGAGATCAATAACCGCATTTTAAGCGGCGATCTGTACAAAGCACTCAAGGCAGCCAAGCAGCTGATCGCCTACGAAGCGGAACTCATCGAGAATGCAACACGGGTTTAACGCGTATGCCTCTGCCGCCAAGACTGCCCAGTCTGCCGTCTCCCCTCGCGAGCTCGAAGCCTCTCTGCTCCTGAAAGCCGCCGTCCGGCTTCAGTCCGTCGCCGACGACTGGTTCAACCGCCAGCGCGAACTCGATGAGGCCCTGAACTACAACCGCAAGCTCTGGACCCTGCTGGTCTCGGCCGTGATCGCCGAGGACAATCCGCTGCCGGTCGAGATCAAGCGCAACATCCTTGGCCTCGCCAATTTCATCTTCAACCAGACCTTCCGCATCGCGGCCAATCCGGCTCCGGAAGCACTCGCCGCCCTCATCAACATCAACCGCGACATCGCCGCCGGCCTGCGCGGGCGCTGACCCGGCGACCCTCGCGCGCCGACATCGACCCAACCTTCAAACGAAAACGGCGCCAGGTTATGGCGCCGTTTTCGTTTGGACCACGCCTCGACCGGGTCAGATATAGTTCGTCAAGGTGAGCTTTGAGAGGATCGCGGTCGTCTGGTAGCTCGCCTGTAGCCGCGTCTGTAGTGCCAGGATCTGCGTCGCCACCTCTTCGGTGGTGACCTCTTCGACCCCGGCGAGGGTCGTCGTCAGATAATTCTGGGTAGCGGTGTGGCGCTCTTTGGCGCTTGCCATCGCCTTCTGGGCTGTCCCGAGCTCGACGATGATCTCGGCCGGCTTCTGCACGCCGTTGGCGTAGCCGATCGTGTTGTTGACGCGCTCGGCCAGGGCCTCGTAGCGCCCCCTTGAGTTGGGATCTCCAGCGGGGAACGTCTCGGCAGCGAACACCGCAAACTGCGCCAGCCCCACCTTGAAGGCTTCCTCATTGGCGCGGGCGCCGATGCCGATGGTCTCGGTCTGATCGACCTGCACCGTCGCCGTCGCGCGCGCCGAGCCCGGTGCATCATCGCCCTGATACCAGATCACCGTATTCGCCGCAGTCCCCGGCGCAGGCGCAGCCGTCGCGGTGGCAAAGGGTGGACCTGGCACCCGCACCGGCGGGTTGCTCGGACTGCCGTCGAAGAAGTTTTTGGCCGCGACCTGGGCTGACGAAGCCGAGAGCGTGGTCTGGGCCTCCTTGCCGAACGCGGCCGAGACCGATGCGCGCAGATTGGCAGCCGTGGCATTGACGTCGGCGCCGATCTCGAACGTATCCGCCGCGTTGCCACTGGTCCCGGATGCACGCGCCGTCAGGACGATCTCCTTCTGGGTGCCATCGGGCAGATCGACCTTGAAGCGCAGCGTGTCGCCGGGTTGCGGCTGGGCCGCGACATTCACGGAGATATCGGCCGGCGGGCCCGCGGTATAGGTCGGGACCAGTCCTGCCGATGTCGTGGTGGCGGACTTCAGCTTGAAGCCGTAATTGGGATTGCCAGCCTCTTCCGCGATTGTCGCCGTCGTGCCGGCACCACCCGCCGTGAGCCGTCCGAGCCCGGTCAGGCCGAGATCGGCCTCCTTGCGCTCGGCGATCAGCTGCTTCAGCCCGGCGCGGCCGGCGCCGTCCCCATCCATGATCAGGGAATAGCTGACCACCGGCTCGGTATCCGAGGTCCGCCCCGAGAACAGATAGCGCCCGCCGACATTGGTGTTGAGCAGGTCAAGCGTCTGCTTGAATTTCTCTTCGGCCAGCAACTGCGGCGCCGTACGGCCGCTGGCACTCTCGACATAGCTGCCGGAGCGCGCATCATTCTTGGTCTCGGCCGTCATCTTCGCAAAATTCTCGACTGCCTTGGTCGAGAGCTTGAGATTGACGTCGGCAAGCTGGATTCCGGAGAGCCAGGAATCGAGCGTGGCCTTCTTGGCGTTGAGGTCGAGGCTGGTGCGCCGATCGATACCGAGATCACCATAGCTGGTGACCTTCTTGCCCGTGTCGAGCTGGCGCTGAAGATCATCGAACTTCGCCCGGGTCGAAACGAATTCGCTCGGCCTGGCCGCGCGATAGGCTCCGGTGCCATAGGAGGTAATCGTCATGATGGCGTCCCTCAGACTCTCATCAGCATGTCCATCATCTCCTTCACGGTGGAGATGATGCGGGCATTGGCGGCATAGGCGTTCTGCAGCTCGATCAGCGTCGCCATTTCCTGATCGACATTGACCTGCGAGGTCTCGGCGAAGCGGCTCTGCACCGAGGCAAGCGCCACCTGCTGGCCTTCATCGAGGCGCTTGGCGTTCTCGACCGCCTGCCCCTGCGAGGCGACGACGCGCTGCACGAAGTTCGAGACGGTGATGTTGGAGGTCGCCGTCGAGCCGTCGAGCGAGACCGCGTTGGTGACGCTTCGCAGGCCCTTGGTCAGCCGGTCGAGCAGCATCTGCGGCCGGGTGGCGTCACCCTGCGGCGTCGCCGGCGTGGTGTTGAAGACGACCAGCTTCGAGCGGTCCGCGATCAGGCCAGGATTGATCGTGATGCGGCCGGCAAAACCCAGCGCCTGGGACTTGCCCTCGAACGAGCCGGTATAGGCGCCGTTGCCGTTCCCGGCATCGACGAAGAAGGGCAGTTCGGGCGATCCACCGGCCCCGGACAGGCTGGTAGCGGTCGGTCGCGCGGTCAGGCCGAGCACATCGCGGGTATTGCCCGCGCCGTCGTCGACGATGCGCAGCATCGAACCGGTGTTGGAGACTGTGAACCCGCCGCCGATCGCAGCCTGGATCTGGGTTGCGACCGAAGCCGGCCCGCCTGAGAAATCAATGCCGACCACGGTGTTGTTGGCATCGCCGCTGGCCGATGCCGGCAGCGGCAGCGATGCACCGGATTCCACGCGCACGAAGGTGAAACGCCGCGTCGCGCCACCGGGAGTGACCTGGTAGTCGAGCGTTACGCTGTTGCCGGACTGAAGCCCGGCGAGGTCGACATCGAAGCCTGAGGCCGCGCCTGCGGTGACGGCCGTTCCGGCGATCTCCCGATCGGACAAGGCGCTCGAGAGCTGCGCCGCCATCTCGTCGAGCTGGGCCTGCATTTGCACCAGCGTCTTGTCGCGGAGCTCGAGATTGGCCGCGATCTCGCCCGACCGGAACACCTTGTTGGCGATCGCGTCGATCTGGTTGCCGGAATTGTCGGTCATCGTGATGGTGCCGACACCGCGCGTCGCCGCGTTGGGGCTCCATTGCGATTCCGGGCCAAGCGCCGAGCGCCCGTCGAAGCTGAACTTTACCGCCGGGCGGCCGTCGAAGATCTGGGCACCGGATCCAGTGATGATGCTGAGCGAGCCGCGCGCATCCTCGCTGGTCTTGATGTCCATGTATTGCGAGAGTTCGGAGACGATCCGGTCGCGCTGGTCCTTCAGGCCGGCTGTCGCCTGGTCGCTCTGCCCCTGCACGATCCGCGCATTGACGCTGGTCAGCGAGTCCAGCAGCTGGTTGATCTGGTTGACGGCACCGCCGATCTTCGTCTCGGCCTGGGTGCGCTCAGCCTGAACACCGGCGGACAGCCCGTTCAGGCGGTTTGCGAGCTGGCTGGCCGCGTCGAGCACGGCCGTGCGGTTGGTATAGGATGAGGGATCGTTCTTCAGCGCCTGGAGAGAGGTGGTGAAGGAGCTGTAGACAGAATCCAGCGCCGTCGCGCTTCCCGGCGCGCCGAACAGCTTGTCGAGGTTCGAGAGCGCATCCGCCCGTGTCGAAGTGTAAGCGGCGCCGGCACTTTCCTGCCAGAGCTGATGCTGGACGATCTTGTCGAGCAGGCGCTGAACAGCCGTGCTCGACGTGCCGATCGTGGCGCCGCTCAGCGTATCGGAAGTGCTGACGACGCGCCGGACATAGCCGGCAACGCCGGCATTGGCGACATTCTGCGAAACGACGCCGATACCGGTCTGCGTGACATGCAGCCCGGAAATCGCGGTGCCCAGGGAAGTACTCAGACCCATCGTCAACTCCTGCCGTCACCGGCGATCCTCCTGGATCGCCCGGAACCGCCTCCGCCGGCGGTCAAGGCCGCTCAGCGGATGATGCTGAACACGTCGCGCAGCATTTCCTGCGCAGTGCTGATCACCTTGGTGTTGGCCGAATAGGCCTGCTGGGTGACGATCATCTTCGAGAACTCGTCGGCGATGTCGGTGTTGGATTGCTCGACATTGCCGCCGATGAGCTGCGACGTACCCAGACCGATGATCGGAGGACCGGACTCGATCGTTTCCTCGAAGGCGCCACCGTCGAGGCGCTTCAGGGCGTTGCCGGCATTGAAGCGGGCCACCGAGAGCTGGGCCATCGCGACGACCTGGCCGTTGCTGAACGTGCCGATCACCTGGCCTTCGGCCGAAACCGAGACGCGGTCGAGCGTGCCGGCGGTGTAGCCATCCTGGCGGATGCTGCGCGCGTCGATCTGGCCGCTGACATCGCCGTTCTGGGTCAGGCCATTGCCGCCGGTCGTGAGATTGATGCCGGAGATCGCCGTGCCCGCGATCGTCATGTTCGGCAGCGTGATGTTCCCGCCGGCAGGGCTCGTCATCTGGCCGGTGGTACCGAAAGTGATGTCGACATTGGCATTGCGATAGGCCACGGCGCCGCCCGTCGCGCCGGTGTTCTCGGCAACGAAAAGGTTCCAGGTGTCGACGGTCGCCGGAACGGCCGGCGGCCCCACCTGGGCCGGCGCCGCATTCGTGGTCTTGGCCCAGCGCAGTTCGACGCTCGTCGCCTTGCCGAGCGCGTCATAGACCGTGACGGAGCCGCCGGCGATGGAATCACTCAGGAATCGGGTGACGTCGGCGCCGGTCACGAGGCCGGTTCCGCCGGCGGTCGTGGACAGCGGATTGGAGGTATAGCCGGTGGCCTTCAGCAGCTCGGAACCCGGAACTGTGGTCTTCGCGTTCGTCGTGCCGGGATAGGCCGGGATATTGGCGCGATACTCGATCGAGGTCGTCGCCTTGGCCGGGAACTGTTCCTTGGTGATGCGCAGCACTTCTGGCTGGGTGCCGACCAACTGGCCCGTGACGGCGTCGATCTTCAGTCCCTTCAGATAGTAGCCCGCGCCATTGACCAGATAGCCATTGGCATCGAAGTCGAAATCGCCGCGGCGGGTATAGAGATTGCTGTTGGTGAACTGGGTATTGGCCCCGAGGCCGCTCTGGCGCTGGTCGACGACGAAGAAGCCATCACCGTTGATCGCCACGTTGGTGTCGATGCGCGTGGCCTGGAGGTCGCCCTGGATCGTATTGGTCGCGCGGCTATAGGCCGCGACCGACCCCGCGATCTGGCGATTGAGTGCCGAATCCGGGACGAGATCCGAAAACGTCGTATCGACACGCTTGAAGCCGGCCGTCCGCGAATTCGCGATGTTGCCTGAGATATTTTCGAGCGCATAGGACTGCGCCTGCATGCCGGAAACTGCCGGCGTCAGCGCGCTGAAGACACCCATGATACCCTCGCCTCAACCCTGGCGCCCGGATGGGCGCCCAATACGTCGAGGCAGCCACTGCACGGCCTGTGCCATGCAGGAGGATTCTATTTTTCAACGACTTGGATGGTTTCGAAACCGTGTCGTGGMGAATTCCGCCCGGCAGTTTCCGTGCCGGCCGGCAAATTTTGCCGAGCCCCAAGATCTTGCCGAGCCCGAAGGTCAGCTGGAAGCCGTGCCGCGCCAGGACGGAAGGTCGCTTGCCACATCCGACAGGGTGGGTGGCTTGGCTTCGATGAATGGCAGAGGCCGGCACACGGCAAGCGCAGCGAGCCCGACGCGCGCCGTCAGCAGGCCATTGAGCACGCCCTCCCCGAGCTTGGCCGAAAGCCGAGCGGCGAGCCCCTGCCCGACGACCTGCTGGACCAGCGCGTCACCGGCCGCGATGCCGCCTGTCACGACCAGGTGGCCGAGCACCTGCCGTGCCAGACGCAGCAGGCCCAGCGTCCCGGGGCGGCCGGCATAGATGCCGGCGATCGCCCGCAGCAATCTCGCGCAGGCCACAAGCACGAAGACGATATCGATCAGGGCCCGCGGGCTGACGGCCGTGACCAGCGAGACCCGGCGCGCGGCCAGCGCGATCTGCGCCTGCGCCGCGGCGTCGAGCGGCGTCATCAGGCTCCGCTCTGCGACCGTCAGAACGTCATGCGGCGCAAAGAGCTGGGGCAGGCTGTCCGCCAGCTCTGCCCGGCTCTTTGCAGTCTCCGGTCGCGTCGCATAGAGGCGCTGAAGTTCGCCGGTGATCGCCTTGGCTTCGTCGAGACTGCCACCGGCAAGCACCGCCGTGGCACGCAGCCGCAAGGACTCGACGCGCCGCTCGCGCAGGATGTCGCGCAGAACCTTGCCCAGCATCACCAGAAGGGCGAGCACGGCGAGCGCCGCCGAGGCCAATGCCGCATAACCCAGCACTGGGCTCTCATTCATCAGCGAGGAGATGGTCCGCTCGGCCCAGACGCCGATCGAGAGTGTCAGGAAGGCGGACAGACCCGCAACGAACACGCTGCCCCAGCTGAAGCCCTTTCGGCTCGCCACCGGGACGACGGCCGGCTCGACCGGGTCGAGCGGTTCGATTTCGGGCAGGACCGCGACGCCCTTCGTCATGCGTGGAGCGTCCTCGCCCGGCACGGTGGCATCGAGACGAACGGCGCGGGGAGCCTTGTTCATGGATCTGCCTCCCTCCGTCACGCCAGCTTGTCACCGATCAGGAATTCGAGCGCACGGTCGAGGCGAATCTGCGGCGGAGGCTGGCTCCGCCCTCCTGCATCCGGCAGCACCAGCGGCGGCCTGAAGCGTGGCGCCCGCACCTGCCAGGACTGCGCCTTCGGATCGAAGATCGCCTCGGGACGCTCGGGCAGTTCACCCGGGAAGATCGCCGCTTCGGCGATGCCGTCGAACACCTCGTCGCCGACCCTCTCGCCCGCCTCCGGAACGCCCGCAATCGCCGGCAGATCCTCGCGTCCCTGCTTGATCCTGACCTCCCTCGTCGCCCGCACCGCAGCCAGCGCCATCGCCTCGACCTTGGCGCCGGCCCCTTGCGCCCGTGCGGCCGCCCGCGCCACGAGATGAGACATCACTGCTGCCAGCCGGTCATGGCTGGTATGGTGGATATGGTCGGCTTTCGTCGCAGCGAAGAGGACGCGCTCGATGCGTGGCGCGAACAGGCTCGTCAGCCAGGAGTTGCGACCGACGGAAAATGCCGTGAGGGCCTGGCCCAACGCCGTTTCAAGATCGGCGAGCGCCGGTGGACCGGCATCGAGCGCCGCCAATGCATCGACCAGCACGATCTGCCGGTCCAGGCGGGCGAAATGATCACGGAAGAACGGCGTCACCACGACGCGCTTATAGGCCTCGTAGCGATCCGCCATCAGCCCCGCCAGCGTGCCTGGCGCGACCTCGGTATCGGGAGCGATGTCGAGCGGCGCGAAGGTCAGCGCCGGTGAACCCTCGAGGTCACCTGGCATCAGGAACCGCCCGGGCGGGGTCACGGCGACAGCCTCCGGATCGGCGCGCAGCCTCGCAAGATAGGCCTTGAACAGATCGCTCGCGAGTTCCGCGGCCAGTTCGTCAGGCGGCCCCGACGGATCGCGGACAGCGAGGCCATCGAGCCAGGGCTTGGCCGAACCGATCCGGTGAGGCTTGCGCGCATCCGCGATCGCCTGCCGCGACCACGTCTTGTAGTCGACGCCGATCAGCGCGAGATCGAGCAGCCATTCGCCGGGATAGTCGACGATATCCAGTGTCAGCGTCGCCGGCCCCTTGAACCAGCCGGCCGCTCGCTCGTAGTCGATCTCGACCCGCAGCTCAGCAATGCGCCGGGTCGACTCGGGCCAGCGCCGGTCGGGACCCGACAGGGCGGCGCGGTGAGCCTCATAGGGAAAGCGCGGTATATCGGGATCCGGCTGGGGCACCAGCCGTACGCGCGTGATCCGTCCATCTGCAGCCGCCTTGAGCACCGGCAGCCTGGCGCCCTCGATGAGATTCTGGATCAGCGCCGTGGTGAAGACGGTCTTGCCCGAGCGCGACAGACCGGTGACACCCAGTCGCAGGCGCGGCCGGGCAAGTCCAAGCAGGCTGTCACCGAAGGCCAGCGCGGCATTGCGCGCCTCGTCGAGATAGGAGGGGGAGCTCATGTGGCGAGGAACGGAGCAGGTCCGCTCATTCGTCCGGCCCTTCGCCCAGCGAGGCGGGTGTCACGAAACGATCGAGCCGCCCGCCGCGCGGTGCGACATCGCGCCAGTCTTCGACGGCGAAATCAAGCACGGCAAGCCCGCAGGTCGGGTATTTCTGTGCCATTCGCGCCGCCGCATAACGGTCGCCATGGCCGGTCAACTTTGCGGCCAATTCCTCAAAGCCGGGATTATGCCCGATCATCAGGAGCGTGCGGACATTGGCTTCCGTGTCATGGACGACCTGCAGCAATCGCTCGGGCTTGGCCTCGTAGATGCGTGGTTCGAGATGGCTCCCGGGGCGCTCCGGCAGCATCGGCCCGACCAGCTCCCAGGTTTCGGTTGTCCGTCGTGCTGGCGAGACCAGCACGAGATCGGGCAGCAGCATCTCCTCTGCCAGATAGCGCCCCATGACAGGGGCTGCTTCGCGGCCCCTGACCGCTAGTGGTCGCTCCCGATCGGTGAGACCGGTGGACCAGCTCGACTTGGCGTGGCGGAGAAGCAGAAGGCGCAGCATAATCAGAACCTAACCATCTGCTTCGGGTTTTGCGAGAGGCCGCGCACGACTCTCAAGCCTCTGCGCCCCCACCCTCCTCCTCTTCGCCCGGCTCGTAGCGCAGCAGGTCGCCGGGCTGGCATTGGAGCGTGTCGCAGATGCGCGAAAGCGTATCGAAACGCATGCCACGGACCTTCCCGGACTTGAGCTGAGACACCTGCTGCTCGGTCAGGCCGATGCGCTGGGCAAGTTCCTTCGAGCGCATCTTTCGACGCGCCAGCATGACATCGAGTTCGACGATGATCGGCATCGCCCTGTCCTACACGAAACTCTGATTCTCGTCAGAGAGGCGCATCGCCTCGCGCAGCACCAGCCCGAAGGCGACAAGGACAGCGCCTGCAGCCAGCGCGCCGAACATGGCGGGATCGAGCGTGATCGCAAGCTGCCTGCGGCCGGCCGGATTGTCATAGGTCAGCGCCACGCTCTGCAGGGCGCGCGCAATCGGGGTCGCCGCACCAAACAGAATGAGCAGCCAGCCGATCCGGCTGAGTTCGACGGCATTGACGACTTCGAGGACCCGTCCCTTTCCGAAGCGCCCAAACAGGTTTGCGAGACGCAGCATCGCGTAGATGAACAAGCCAGCCGGAACGGTGGCGACAGACAGGGCGAGCCAGTAGCTGCGCATCGCCGGCGTCGGCGGCGCGACAGTTACGCCAATCGTGCCGCGCGCATGATTGGCGAGGCTTTCAGGATCGCTCCACAACCAGGCCATGCCAAATCCCATGAGCAATGCTGCGGCATAGCTGGCGAGCCGTGCTGCCATGCTGAAGCGCTTCAACCTGGCCAGCGGCGCATCGCTCGACCTCAAAGTGTTTTCCGCGTTCATCTCATTCTGCCTTCGATTGACAAAATTAAACTAATATATGAATTTTTGAATGTCCAGGCCATATTCCMATTCGAAATTGACGAGCCTCACCATGCGCCCTTCCCTGTTCGCTTCCATGATCGCAGCCGCCCTTGCCGGCGCCTGCGGCCATGTCCCGCTGAGTTCCCTGCCGAAATTGTCGCGCATCGACATGCGCAGCACGACTTTGGCCGATCTGCGTGCTGCCATCAGCCTGCCGTCCGACATCCGCCCCCTGCCGGGCGGCGTCACCATGACGATCGTGGTCAACCCCAAGGACGGCGGGCGCCATGAGCGCAAGGTGGTGCTGGAAGAAGTGCGCGACGCCACCGAGCTCGCCGCATTGCCTGTCGTGACTTCTCCGGGACGGCGTCTGGCCGTGTTCCGGCTTAGCCCCGCGGATGCAACCAAGCTCTCGGTGTTCCGCGAGGAACTGCTTGTCGGGGTCGGCAACAGCGGCAATCGCGGTTCCCTGGCGCTAAACGCGGACAAGGCCTGCCGTACGGGAGAGCTCGGCGACAAGCCAATCCTGATGACGAGCTATCTGAAGACGTCGGAAACGCAGGACTACGTCGTCGTGGCACGCGATTTCGATCTGCGCGAAGCCGTGCGCGAGGTCGATGCCAAGATCGATCTCGCGGTGGCGATCCCGCCTTGCAATCCCTGAGCGGTCAGCCGCTCAGCGGCTCTCCCGCCTCACCATGAAGGCGAGCTTCTCGAACAGGCTGACATCCTGCTCGTTCTTGAGCAGCGCTCCGTGCAGGGGCGGGATCAGCTTGCGCGGGTCGCGCTCACGCAGGACCTCGGGGCCGATATCCTCGGCGACCAGCAGCTTCAGCCAGTCGAGCAGCTCCGAGGTCGAGGGCTTCTTCTTGATTCCCGGAACTTCGCGCACCTCGAAGAACAGGCGTAGCGCCTCCTCCATCAGCCGCTTCTTGATGCCGGGGAAATGCACTTCGACGATCGCCTGCATCGTCTGCGTATCGGGGAAGCGGATGTAGTGGAAGAAGCAGCGGCGCAGGAAGGCGTCCGGCAGTTCCTTCTCGTTGTTGGAGGTGATGATCATCACCGGGCGCTGCGCGGCCCGAACCGTCTGGCCCGTCTCGTAGACATGGAACTCCATGCGATCGAGCTCGAGCAGCAGGTCGTTGGGGAACTCGATATCGGCCTTGTCGATCTCGTCGATCAGCAGCACGGGTCGTTCGCCCGAGGCGAAGGCTTCCCAGAGCTTGCCGCGCTTGATGTAGTTGGAGATATCGGACACCCGCGGGTCGCCGAGCTGGCTGTCGCGCAGACGGCTGACCGCGTCATACTCGTAGAGACCCTGCTGGGCCTTGGTCGTCGATTTGATGTGCCAGGTGATCAGCGGCGCCTTCAGGGCCGATGCGATCTCCTCCGCCAGCACGGTCTTGCCGGTGCCCGGCTCTCCCTTGACCAGCAGAGGCCGCTCCAGCCGGATCGCCGCGTTGACCGCGACGGTGAGATCCTCGGTCGCAACATAGGAATCGGTGCCGGCAAAACGCATGGAAACCCCTTCGAACAATGCGGGCGGAAGCTACGGGCCGTCTCCGCCAACGGCAAGTTTTTTGCTGGGGTCCGCACAAGCGCTTGTATCGCAAGCTCTTGGACCGCAAACATGATTCGCCCCCTGAATCGGCAACGCGAGGATAGCTTGGCAGCCACGATCGACCCCTCGGCCTATAAAGACGCCATCGTCGTCCTCGCCACGGCCGGCGTAATCGTGCCATTTGCCAAGCGCTTCCGCGTCAATTCGATTGTCGCCTTCATGGCCTGCGGCGCGCTGCTCGGCCCCTTCGGATTGGGCGGCCTCGTCTCTTCGGTGCCGCTGCTGCGCACGATCACCGTGTCCGACTCGAGCACATTGACCGGCCCCGCCGAAATCGGCGTTGCCTTCCTGCTCTTCGTCATCGGGCTCGAGCTCTCCTTCGAGCGCCTGATGACCATGCGCAGGCTGGTCTTCGGCCTCGGGCTCGGGCAGGTCGCGCTGTCTGCCGCAATCATCGGCGGCGGCGCCTTCCTGCTGAAGCAGCCCGCTGCGGCGGCCTTGATCATCGGCTTCGGCCTCGCCCTGTCCTCGACCGCCATGGTCGTCGAACTGCTCTCGGCCAAGCGCCGCATGATGACCTCGGCCGGGCGCACCAGCTTTGCGATCCTGCTTTGCCAGGATATCGCGGTCGTGCCCTTGCTCTTCCTCATCGCCGTCCTCGGTGCGCAGAATGGCGGCTCGCTGATCGCCGGCCTTGCGCAGGCGCTCGTGCACGCCTTCGCAGCGATTGCCGGCATTGTGGTGGTCGGGCGGCTGGCGCTTCGTCCGCTCTTTCGCCTTGTCGCCTCGACGGACAGCTCCGAGAGCTTCCTTGCCGCAACTCTGCTGGTGGCACTCGGCACGGGACTTGTGGCCGCAACAGCTGGCCTCTCCATGGGCCTCGGCGCCTTCATCGCCGGCCTGCTCCTGGCCGAAACCGAGTATCGGCGCGCCATCGAAGTCACGATCGAGCCGTTCAAATCCCTGCTGATCGGCGTCTTCTTCCTGATCGTGGGCATGAGTGTCGATCCCGCGCAGCTTGCGGCCCAGCCCGCAATCATCCTCGGCATCGCGGCCGGCCTTCTCCTGACCAAAGTGCTGGTTGTGCTGGGCCTGGCCCGGCTGCTGGCTCTCTCCGTCCCGACAGCGCTCGAGACCGCGATCATGGTCGCTCCGGGCGGCGAATTCGCTTTCGTGCTGCTCAACGCGGCTGTCGGCGCGAAGCTTGTTGACCAGCACGCGGCAAGCCTCGTGCTTGCCGCGGTGTCCCTCACCATGGTGGCGCTGCCATTATTGGCTCGTGTGGCCCGCCATATGGCGGCGCGTTTCGCACCGCCGGTGATACTGCCTGAGGAGGCTACGATCCTGCCGCCCGACGACCATACGGGGCGTGCGATCGTCATCGGTTGCGGCCGGGTTGGCAGGCTCGTCGGTTCGATGCTGGAAGAGCACAAGAAGCCCTATATCGCGCTCGACTCCGATCCGATCCTGATCGCCGGCCAACGGCGCGCTGGCCGGCCCGCCTTCTTCGGCGACGCGACCAAGCCAGACTTCCTGAAACTCTGCGGCGTGGTCGACGCAAGCGCCCTGATTGTCACGATCCACAACCACCGTGCAGTCGATGAGATCGTCAAGGCGGCAAGGGCTCTGCGCCCCGATCTCGTCATCGTGGCGCGCGCCCGCGACGCCGCCCATGCCCGGCATCTCTATGAACTCGGCGTCAACGACGCAGTGCCGGAGACCATTGAGGCCAGCCTGCAATTGTCGGAGGCAGCACTTGTCGGGCTTGGCGTGCCGATGGGCCTCGTCATCGCCTCCGTGCACGAAAGGCGGGACGTGTTTCGGCGCGAACTCAAGCCCGCTGCCGCTCCTGCACCTGCGCTTCCCCGGCACGGGCGTTCGCGAAGGTTGTGATGTTCTGGACCGAGGCACGCTGGGAAATCCGCTGGATATGCCCGTAGAACTGCTCGGCACTGCTCTGCCAGCTATGGCCTGCGGCAAGTCCCAGGCAGGCTTCGCGCGGGATGCGCAAGGCCGCTAGCGCTGCGCGCCGCAGATCCTCGTCCAGCACGGCGGCACCACTGCCGGCAAAGACATCGCTCGGCCCCTGCACCGGAAAGGCGGCAACGGGCAGCCCGCTTGCCGCGGCTTCGAGCAGCACGATACCAAAGGTGTCGGTCAGGCTCGGAAAGACGAAGACATCCGACGACGCATAGATCGCGGCCAGGTCGTCGCCCTCGCGTGTGCCCAGGAACGTCACATCCGGGAAGGCCCGCTGCAGATCCGCGCGCGCCGGGCCATCGCCGACGACGACCTTGCTGCCGGGCAGGCGCAGCGACAGGAAGGCATCCAGGTTCTTTTCGACCGCGACTCGCCCGACGCTGAGGAAGATGGGACGCGGCAGGTCGAGCACGCTTGCCTGGCGCGGATGGAACTGCTGGAGATCGACGCCTCGCCCCCAGCGCAGAATGCGCTCGAACCCGTTCTCCTTCAGTTCGGCCTCGACTGTCGCGGTCGAGACCATGACCCCGGCAGCCGCCCCATGGAACCGGCGCAGGAACTGGTAGCTCCAGCGTTCCGGGATGGGCCAGCGGGCCGCGACATATTGCGGAAACCTTGTGTGGTAGCTCGTCGTGAACGTCCGCTTCTGCGCGAGGCAGACGGCGCGGGTCAGCCAGCCGATAGGCCCTTCCGTCGCGATATGGATGTGATCCGGCCCAAAATCGGTGATGCGCCGGGCGATGGCGCCCTGCGTTGCCAGCGCGATGCGGATATCGGGATAGGATGGCAAGCCAATCTGCCGAAATCCCTCGGGCGTCAGCATATGCGGCGTCACACCGAATGACGGTCCTGCCTCGACCATCCGCTCCAGCGACCGGACGACCCCATTGATCTGGGGGCGCCAGGCGTCCGTCGCGATGAGGACGCGCATCAGGCGGCCTCGCTGACCAGAGCCGGCAGCGGGATCGGCCGCACGGGCTCGCTCTTCAGCCGGTATTGCGGCCAACGAATGACCTCGAAGCGGCCGTCATGATGCTCGACCACAGCCGTGCAGCTTTCGACCCAGTCGCCCGTGTTGATGTAGGTGAGCCCGTCGATCTTGCGATGTGCGGCGTGGTGGATATGGCCGCAGACGACGCCGTCCGCACCATGGCGGCGGGCCTCGGCGGCAAGGCAGATCTCGAACTCGCCGATATAATTGACCGCATTCTTCACCTTCTGCTTGGC
Source organism: Allobosea sp. P1_A7 (assembly GCF_056406775.1). Lineage (NCBI taxonomy): Bacteria > Pseudomonadati > Pseudomonadota > Alphaproteobacteria > Hyphomicrobiales > Alloboseaceae > Allobosea > Allobosea sp. P1_A7. The sequence goes on along the minus strand of NZ_JBFTZN010000002.1, from coordinate 37,772 downwards.
CCAGGCCGAGAGCGACCAGTGCGGCAGATGGAAGAGGCGACGGACCTTGTTGACGACCGTATTGGACGCAAGCGCGACCGTGTAGGCCCAGTCGCCCAGCAGGGCGAGCCATTTTGCGTTGCGCACGACCAGATCGAACAGATCGCCATGGATCACCAGCAGGCGCTTGCCGTCGGCAGTTTCGTGCAGCGCATGGTCGGCGATGTGGATTCCGCCGAACTCGCTTCCAGTGAAGTCGCGGAGGAAATCGTCGTGGTTGCCGGTGATGTAGATCAGCCGCGAACCCTTGCGCACCTTGCGCAAGAGCTTCTGCACGACGTCGTTATGCGCCTGCGGGAAGTACCAGCCGCTCTTCAGCCGCCAGCCATCGATGATGTCACCCACGAGATAAATCTGCGGAGCATCATAGGCCCGCAGGAATTCGAGCACGAGATCGGCCTGTGCTCCTCGCGTTCCCAGATGCAGGTCGGAGATGAAGATGCTGCGAACCTGCTTCGCCTCGTCCTCGTCGCTCATGCCGCCAGCCCATCTTGTTGCATTGCTTGCGGCGTGTGTCTGATTTGCATTGCGCTTTGATGACGCAGACCTCAATCCGTGGTTCTGCTCAGCTGAACATCAGCGAAAGCTCGGGAGAAACGCGATGGATTTGGGTATTGCCGGCCGTACGGCCATCATTTGCGCATCGAGCAAGGGGCTTGGCCGCGGCTGCGCCGAGGCCCTCGCAGAGGCCGGATGCACCGTGGTCATCAACGGCCGCGACGCGACCACGCTGGAGGCCACGGCAAGCCAGATCCGGGCCAAGTATGGAGCAACCGTGATCGCGGTCGTTGCCGACGTCTCGACCCGCGCAGGTCAGGACGCGCTGCTCGCCGCCGCGCCGGAGCCGGACATCCTGGTCAACAACAATGGCGGCCCACCGCCGAAGCCGTTCCGCGAAGTCTCGCGCGAAGCGCTGCTCGAAGGCGTCATCCAGAACATGGCGACGCCGGTCGAACTGATGCAGCGTGTCGTCGACGGCATGATCGCGCGCGGCTTCGGCCGCATCGTCAACATCACCTCGATGAGCGTGCTGACCCCCTTGACCGGGCTCGATGTCTCGTCGGGCGCACGCGCCGGTCTGACCGCCTTCTTCTCCGGCGTCGCCCGCGAGGTCGCATATGCCAACGTCACCATCAACAACATCCTGCCCGGCATGTTCGATACCGATCGGCTGAAGGGCTCGACCACCAAGATGGCGGCGATCAAGGGGATCACGCCCGAAGAAATGACGAAGGGCCGCATGGCCGAAATCCCGGCGAGGCGCTTCGGCAGCGCCGAGGAGTTCGGCAAGGCCTGCGCCTTCCTGGCAAGCGCCCATGCCGGCTACATCACCGGCCAGAACCTGCTGATCGACGGCGGCGTCTTCAAGGGAACGTTCTGAGACGCGGCAAGACCAGCATCTGCCCCGGTGAGCCTTGCTGTCCGGGGCAGGAATTCTCTCCCAGTTCCTGCCGCGCAAGACCCGCATCCAGCACGCTTCCTCGGCACGCATGCGCCGCCGCGGGCATCAGGGTTGCAAGCATTGCGCTTGGACCGGACGCGCGAACGTGATCTAGAGGGACCAAGTCTTTTATAAGACTCTCTCCCCCGACACGTACGCGCAGCACCGTTGTCTCCTCTCCTCGGCATCACGCTCAAGCTGATCTCGGCTTTGTCCTTCACCCTGATGTCGGCTGGCATCAAGGCGATCGCGGCCCGTTATCCGACAGGTGAACTCGTCTTCGTCCGGTCCTTCTTCGCGCTGATCCCGCTGCTGCTCTGGCTCGGCTGGCGCGGCGAAATTCCGGCTGCCCTGAAGACCAAGAATCTGCGCGGCCATTTCAAGCGGGGGGTGATCGGTTCGACCGGCATGTTCTGCGGCTTCGTAGCCTTGAGCTTTCTGCCGCTCCCGGACGCGGTCGCGCTCGGCTATGCCGCGCCGCTCGCAGTCGTCGTGCTTGCAGCTCTGGTGCTGAAGGAGCGTGTCCGCATCTATCGCTGGAGCGCGGTGACGATCGGCTTCATCGGCGTCCTGATCATGCTGTCCCCGCATCTGGGCAGTTTCCAGATCTCTGGCAGCAATGCACCGGCAATCGGCGCGGCCTTCGGCCTTGCCGGCGCCTGCTGCTCGGCTTTTGCCTCGATCGAGGTGCGGCAATTGACCATGACGGAGCGCACCGGCGCGATCGTCTTCTATTTCACGCTGATGACGACGACGCTCGGCCTCTTCACCATTCTGCTCGGCTGGCGAATGCCCGATCTTCAGGACGCCGCACTCATGGTCGCGATCGGCATTCTTGGCGGGCTCGGCCAGATTTTCCTGGTCCAGGCCTATCGCTACGGCGACGCCTCGCTGATCGCGCCGTTCGAATACTCGACGATGCTCTGGGCCRTTACGATCGGCTGGTTCGTCTTCGGCGACTGGCCGGCTTCAGCCGTGCTCATCGGCGCAGCCATCGTCATCGCATCCGGCATCTATGTGATCCTGCGCGAGAAGCAGCTCGGTCTGCTCAAGCGGGAGACGCGCGAGGTCGGCCCGACGCGGGCGACCTGAGAACACGGGCAGAATTGTGTGAAAGGCGCCCCGACGAAGCCGCCCTCGGCCGTCGCCCGCCCCTCTCCGGCTTGCTCCTTCCAACTGGAACAGGCATTGTCCGGTTAGACAAACGTTTGTTCGCTTCCGCAAACGATCAGCATTCGTGTGACAGGTATCAGGATGGGTATCGAGACCAAGGAACGTGGCGGGCGCGAGCTCGAATCCGGAGCCCAGGTCATCTCGGGCCAGCTCGGCAAGACGATCCAGCGCCTGCGCAAGGCCTATAATCTCTCGCTTTCCGAGCTCGCGGAGCAGTCGGGCGTTGCCAAGTCGATCATCAGCCAGATCGAGCGCAACGAAACCAACCCGACACTGGCGACGATCTGGCGGCTCTCGCAGGCCCTCGACATCTCGATCGAGCGCGTGCTGTCGAGCGGCGAAGAGGAAGCCTTCATCGACAAGACCACCCGCGCCGATACGCCGATTCTGGTCTCAGAAGACGGCAAGCTCAGGCTCGCCATCATCGGGTGGATCAAGACGGTCGAATGGCTGCAATGGTACGACGTACAGGCCGAGCCCGGCGGCGAGCTCGATTCCGAAGGTCATCAGCGCGGCTCGATCGAGTCGCTCTCCGTGACCTCCGGCGAGTTCGAGGTCGAGGTCGGGGACGTGATCCAGCGCGCCAAGGCGGGCGAGACGCTGCGCTACCGCTGCGACCGCCGCCATATTGTCCGCTGCGTCGGCGACCAGCCCGGTTCGGCGCTGATGGTCTGCATCCTCAAAGCGGCGGTGATGGAGTAGACGCTAAAGCACCGGCCTGAAGAGTGGATTGCGGTCTCGCGAAGGCCGATCCAAACGCAGAAGGTTGGATCATCCCGGGCGGCCAAAGGCAGACCGGGATGACAGTGCGAGCGTAACCGCCAACGCGCCAATGCGGCTCACTCGGCCTTCTTGGGCCGCGGCGGGCCGACGACCGCCGGCAGCGACTTGATGAACTCCGCCATCGCCATCCGATCGGCATCTGACAGCTGTGCGGTGTTGCGCACCACCGCCGCCATGCTGCCGCCGACGCTGTCGAAGCTCGGAGTAAAGCCGGTCTTGAGCATCTCGGCGATCTCCGACTTCGACCAGTTCGCCAGCCCGTCCGCATGCTGCGTGATGTTCGGCACGAAGCCCTTGCCCTCCGGGTCTGGGCCACCGGCGAAGCGTGTCGCCGGAATGATCGCGCCCAGCGCATTGCGATTGGAATGGCATTCGGCGCAATGGCCCGGCCCCTGCACCAGATAGGCGCCCCGGTTCCACTCCTCGCTCTTCGTCGGGTCCGGCCGGAACGGCGTACCGTCGAAGAACAGCAGCTTCCAGCCCCCGACCGCGCGGCGGATGTTGAAGGGGAAAGGCAGATCGTGCCCCGGCGCACGTCCTTCGACCGAGGGCAGCGTGCGCAGGTAGGCGAAGAGATCGGCCAGGGCCTTGGGTGGCATCAGCCGATAGGAGGTGTAGGGAAACGACGGATAGTAATGCTGTCCCGACGGCGAGACACCGGTCGCCATCGCATCGACGAAATCCTTCACGCCCCAATTGCCGATTCCGTCCCGCGTGTGCGGTGAGATATTGGGAGCGTGAAACGTGCCGAAGGGCGAGGGCAACGCAAGCCCGCCGCCAAGCCGGAGCTTGTCATCCTGACCGGGCGTTGCATGGCATGAAGAGCAGCCTCCCGCCGCAAAGAGCAGTTTGCCATTCTCGACATCCGGCGGCGGCAGAGTGCCGATCTCGGGCGCGGGCGAGACGACGCGCGGGTCAGTGAGAACATAGAAGCCGGCTAGTCCCAACAGGATGAAAATGCCGAGCGTGAGGAATAGGCGGCGCATCAAGCGTTTCCCGGTTTGCTGGTGCCTCATCGCTCCGAGGATTCCAAAAGTTCGAAGCGCAGGTCTGACGAGAATGGGCGGGCCCATGGTGGAGCCCGCCCATCAACCCATGTTCGACCGCACGACGCAACCGCGCGGCGCAGCCGAGCTTACTTCTTGATGCGGTAGACCTCGTGGCAGGAGCCACAATTCTTGGTCGCAGCGCCAAAGGCAGCCTTGAAACTGTCGAGGTCCTTGGCGGCGGCGGCGCCGGCCACAGACTCGGTCTCGAACTTGGCGAGCGCGGTCTTGAAGCCAGCCTGATCCTCCCAGATCTTCGGCGCAGCCGTGGTCTCGCCGCCGGTCTTGGCGGTTTCCGGGAACAGGACCGGCAGCTTCTTGGCCGCGTCGGCGTAGACCTTGAAGATCGTCTGGGCCTTGGCGGAATCGAAAGCTGCCTCGCCCTTGGCGATAGCCGCGCCCTCGCGCGTTGCCGCGCCAACGGCCTTCATCGCGTCGCGGCGCTGGGCGATAGGGTCAGACTGCGCGACGACGGCCGAAAGGCCGAGAATGAGGCCAGCAGCAACGACTACGGTACGGATCATGCGCGACTATCCTTTTCGGGGAGATGCGGCGCCTGACAGGCACCGCTTAGAACCCTTCCAGATCAGCTCATTCGCATGACAGCGCCAAGTCGCATTTTCGTGAACGCACCGGAATTTAAGCAAATCTATCTGGCGCTGCCGCGGACAGGCGGCCCCCACCAACGTTGCGGGAGTCTGGAACGGCCGTAGTGCAGGGCAAAGACAAAAGGGCGGGCTCCAATATGGACCCCRCCCATCACCTCATGTTCGACCAGGCGGCACCACCGCAGTGGCCCAGAGAAACCTATTTCTTGATGCGATAGACCTCGTGGCAGGCGGCACAGTTCTTGGTCACCGTTCCAAAGGCGGTACGGAAGCTGTCGAGGTCCGTGGTGGAGCTCGCCGCCGCAACGGTGGCCTCCGTATCGAGCTTGGCAAACCCAGCCTTGAAGCCGGCTGGATCCTCCCAGATTTTGGGTCCGGCTGTACTCTCGCCACCGGTCTTGGCCGTATCAGGGAAAAGGCCCGGCATCTTCTTGGCGGCGGCCGCGTAGACCTTGAAGATAGTCTCGCTCTTGGTCGCGTCAAAGGCAGCCTCGCCCTTGGCCATGGCCGCGCCATCGCGCGTGGCGGCGCCTACCCCCTTCATCGTATTGCGACGCTCGGCAATCGGATCCGATTGGGCAATCACGGTCGAGAGCGTCACAACTAGGCCAGCGGCGACGAGTACGGTGCGTATCATGCGTAAGCCTCCTCCCGGAAAGCGCGGCGTCGAGCGCGCCGCTTAGAAGCGTTCCAGATCAGCCGATCCGCATCACGACGCCAAGTCGCATTTCCGTGATCACGTCGGAACGAGAGGGGCTTACGCCTGCGTCAGTGCTGATAGCCCGCAGCTCTCAATGCCCCGAAGACCTTCTTCGGCGTCGCGGGCATATCGATCGCCCGGATGCCGGCTGCACGGTCGAGCGCGTCCACCATCGCGTTCATCACCGCCGGGCAGGCCCCGATCGCCCCGGCCTCTCCGGCGCCCTTAACACCGAGCGCGTTGGTGACGCAGCGGACATTGCGGGTCTCGAAATGGAAGTTGGGAACGTCGACCGCGCGCGGCAGAGCGTAATCCATGAACGTCGCCGTCAGCATCTGGCCGGAGCTATCGAAGCGGATTTCCTCCATCAGAGCCTGGCCAATGCCTTGGGCGGCACCACCATGGACCTGGCCCTCGAGCATCAGCGGGTTCAGAGTCACGCCAAAATCGTCGACCACGACATAGTTGGCGATCTCGGTCGCGCCGGTACCGGGATCAACCTCCAGCTCGCAGATATGCGTGCCATTCGGATAGGTCGCTTCCGGTGGCGTCCAGCTCTGATGGACCCTGAGCTTGTCCGCCGTCGCTCCAGGCAGGSCGGCAATAGCCTTGAGGTCGAGCGCCTTGTCGGTGCCGACGATCCGCACCGCGCCATCGACGATCTCGAGATCACCGATACCGGCCTCGAGCTTTTCGGACGCGAGCTGCTTCAGGTTCTCGGTCAGGATCGAGGATGCCTTGTCGAGCGCAGCCCCCCCAACCGGAATGGAGCGCGAGCCGCCGGTGCCGGATCCGGTTTCGACCCGGTCGGTATCGCCCTGAACGACGCGGATGCGGTCCATCGGAATGTCGAGATGCTGCGCGACGAGCTGCGAGTAGGCCGTCTCGTGCCCCTGCCCGTTCGACTGGGTGCCGATCAGCACGGTCACCGTGCCGTCCTTCTCGAGGATGACGGTTGAACTCTCCGGGCCGCCGCCGCCGCAAGCCTCAATATAGCAGGCCATGCCGATGCCGCGGATCTTGCCGGCCTTGGTCGAGGCCTTGAGACGCGCCTTGAAGCCCTTCCAGTCGGCGACGTCCATGGCGCGGCGCATATGCCCCTCGAACTCACCGGAATCATAGACTGGCCCGGTCTGGGTCGAATGCGGCATCTCCGCCGGCCTGACGAAGTTCTGCGCTCTGACAGCGTCTGGTGTCTTGCCGGTCTCGCGCGCGATGGCATCGACCAGCCGCTCGATCAGGTAGGCGGCCTCCGGACGCCCGGCTCCGCGATAGGCATCGACCGGCGTGGTGTTGGTGAAGACCCCACGGAAGCGCACATGCACGGCCGGGATATTGTAGCAGCCCGGCGTCATCGTCGTGCCGACCCAGGGGATGAAAGGCCCGTACTGCGAGAGATAGGCGCCCATTTCCGCAGCGAGATCGACCTTGAGGCCAATGAACCGGCCCTGCTTGTCGAGCGCCATCGTAGCCGTGGTCAGATTGGCGCGGCCATGCGTGTCGGCGAGGAAATGCTCGGTCCGGTCCGCGACCCAGCGCACCGGGCGTTTCAGCTTCTCGGCCGCCACCATGGTCAGGGGGTATTCGCGATACATGAAGATCTTGGTGCCGAAGCCGCCGCCGACATCGGGCGTGATGACGCGGATGCGCGAGGGGTCGACCTTCAGGATGTAGCCGGCGAGGATATCGCGCGTGCCATGGCTGCCCTGGCTGCCGAGCGTCAGCGTCCAGCGTTTCGAATCCTTGTCGTATTCGGCGATGCAGGCGCGCGTCTCCATGTAGTTGGAGGCGAGACGGTTGTTGACGATCGTGACGGAAACGATGCGATCGGCCTTGGCGAAAGCCTTCTCCGTCTTCTCCGCATTGCCCTGTTCGGCCTCGAACGCGACATTGCCCTCACGCCCCGGCCAGACCTGCGGTGCCTTTGGAGCGAGCGCTTCGGCGATACCGGTGATCGAGGGCAGGACCTCCCAGGCGATATCGATCGCCTCGGCTGCGTCGCGGGCCTGGCTCAGGGTCTCGGCAACGATGAAGGCGACCGCCTCGCCGACATGACGCACCGTGTCGGTCGGCAGGATCGGCACCGGATTCGGCTCGACCGATTCGCCCGAAACCGTCGTGATCAAGCCCTTGCAGGGAATGTCGCCGAGATGCGCGACATCTTCGCCCGTCAGGATCAGCTTCACGCCCTTCATCTTGCGGGCGGCGTCCTTGTCCCGGATCGTGAACTTCGCATGAGCATATTGCGAGCGGAGCACGAAGGCATGCAGCGCTCCCTCGACGGCGATATCGTCGGTATAGCGCCCCGTCCCGGTGGTCAGGCGGTGATCCTCGACCCGGCGAATGGGCTGGCCGACTCCGAACTTCATGGGGCGCATGGGCTTACATCCTTGAAAGTACGAAAATCTCAAAACCGTCGCTTAGGAAACTGGAGCAGGATCGGCGTCGCGTCAGCCCCCCGGAGGCAGAAAGCTGCGATGCATGAAGCGCAAGGCCCGGTCCTATTGCTCGACGGGCTGGCCGTGCATCGCCCAGTCCTTGAAGCCACCGCGATAATGGCTGTCGATATCGAGCCCGGCCGACTGCGCGAATTCCAGAGCCCGCAGCGAGCGCACGCCGGCCGCGCAGGAGAACACGACGCGTTTTCCAGAAGGATTGGGCAGGTCGGCGGGGTTGAATTGGGACAGCGGCCGCGAGACCGAGCCGGGAATATGCCCGGCGGCGAATTCATGCGGCTCGCGCACATCCACGATCAGAATGGAATCAGCCGCGAGCCCGGCCTTGATGTCGTCGATATCGAGATCGTTCACAGTCACGGCTGCCATCCAGTCCAGGCTAATCCAGTAGCTTCACCAGATAGAGCGTGAGGGCTGGAAATGCCACCACGATGCCAAGCCGGATGATATCGGAGAGCACGAAAGGCAGCACCCCGCGATAGATCCGCGTGACCGGGACATCACGCGCCAGCGAAGCGACGACGAAGACGTTGAGGCCGATCGGCGGGCAGGTCATCCCGATCCCGACCACGATCAGGACGAGGATGCCGAACCAGATCGCGATATCGTCGACAGGCATGCCGAAATCGAGCGCGGTCACGATCGGGAAGAACACCGGCAGCGTCAGTAGGATCATGGCAAGTTCGTCCATGACGCCGCCGAGCACGATGTAGAAGACGAGCAGGCCGACTAGGATCGAATAAGGCTGCCACCCCGACGCCGCGATCATTTCGGCCGCAGCGGTCGGCACCTGGGTCAGCGCCAGGAAGGCGTTGAAGATCTCGGCTCCGAGCAGGATCGCAAAGATCATCGCCGAGGTCTCGGCCGTCTGCAGGATCGCCTCGCCGATCTCCTTCAGGCCGAGCGTCCGCCGGAACACGCCGATCATCAACATGACAAAGGCGCCGACCGAGGCCCCCTCTGTCGGGGTAAAGATCCCGCCATAGATGCCGCCGACCACGATCAGCGCGACCAGCATCGCCGGGATGACCCCGAGCAGCGGACCAAGCCTGTCGCGCCAGGCGATCCGCTCATGCGCCGGACCAAGCGTGGCGTCGAGCCGGGTCATGAGCGCGATGGTGATGCAGTACATCGCGGCCGCCATCAGCCCCGGGATCAGGGCCGCCTTGAACAGCTTGGCAATGTTCTGCTCGGTCGAAATCGCGTAGACGACCAGGATCACCGAGGGGGGGATCAGGATACCGAGCGTGCCGCCGACGGCGGTGACACCACAGGCGAAGCCGGGGTCGTAACGGTAGTGCCGCAGCTGCGGCAGCGCCGCGCGCGCGAAGGTCGCCGTCGTCGCAACCGAAGACCCGCAAATCGCGCCGAAGCCCGTGCAGGCCCCGATCATCGCCATCCCGAGCCCACCACGGCGATGGCCGACAAAGGCCGACGCGGCCTTGAACAGGTCGGATGCCAGGCCCGATCGCTCGGCGAAAGCCCCCATCAGCACAAAGAGGGGAATCACCGACAGCGTGTAATTGGCGAAGATCTGATAGGGCGTCGTCTTGATGTAGTTGAGGAACGGCTCCAGCCCGTTGAGCTGGATGTAGCCGAGGCCACCAACCAGCATCATCGCCAGCCCGATCGGCAACCTGACGACCATCAGCGCGAGAAGCGCGACGAAGCCCGTGATGGCGAGGGTAAAGCCGCTCACGCGCGCGCCCTCACCAGCCGGCTGGCGCTGACGAACGAGGTCAGCGAAACCAGCGCGGCCAGCACGGCGCAGAGCGCGATCGGGAGATAGCTCGGCAGCTGCAGGACCATCGTGTTCTCGCCGCTCGCGAAGGCCGCCAGCGCACCGGCCGCGAGTCGCCAGGCGATCAACGCCATGACCAGCGCATAGACGATGTCCCAGAGCGCATCGATTGCCCTTTGCCAGCGCAACGGCAGTTTCAGCGTGAAGGTGTCGACGAAGATGTTGCCGCGCCGAAGCTGGCAATAGGGCAGAAAGCAGAAGGCGGCGATCGCCGTCGCCATCTGCACCAGCTCGAAATCACCCGGGACGCCGGCCGCGCCGATCAGGTCGCTGCGCAAGGTCACGCTGACGACCACCATGGTCGCCAGCGCAATCAGCAGAACGCCACCCGCGATGGCGATCCCACGCACCAGAGCATCGAAGCCCGGCATCGTTGCCTCCCGGCCGCTGACCGCCATGATGCGCCGTCAAGCCGCCTTCTCGTGCTTGGCAAGCGCCGCCTTGGCGCTCTCCAGCAGCTTCGCGCCGTCGAGCCCCTTGTCCTTGGCGGCCTTGATCCAGCCGTCGATCACCGGCTCGGTCGTCTTACGCCAGCGCGCCGCTTCGGCTTCGTCGAGCATGGTGATGGTATTGCCGCGCTTGCGAACCATTTCGGACACCACGACCGCCTGCTCGTCCCAGACCCTGCCGGCCATGGCAGCCGCAACAGCCCCCGAGTTCTTGTCGAGAACCGCCTTCAGCTCGGGCGCGAGCGAATCGTATTTCGCGCGGTTCATCGCCAGGATGAAGGTCGCGACATAGAAGGTCGGCGAGCCCGGGATCTCGGTGTGATACTTCACCAGCTCCTGGACCTTGATCGACGGCACGACCTCCCACGGCACGACGCAGCCATCGATGACACGCTGCGCCAGCGATTCCGGCACCTGCGGGATCGGCATCCCGATCGCATTGGCACCGAGCGCCCGCAGCGCTTCGCCGGCAAGCCGGGTCGGGAAGCGCAGTTTCAGACCCTTCAGGTCCTCCATCGTCTTCACCTGCTTGTTGGCATGGATCAGCCCGTGATCATGCGCCCAGAAGCAGATCGGTTTGACGTCCTTGAACTCGTCCTTGAGGTTCTGCTCGGCGTAGTCCGTCAGCGCCAGCGAATTGACCAAGGCGCGCTTGTTCGAGACGAAGGGCAGCTCGAAGGCCTCGATGCCGGTGAACCGCCCAGGCGTATTGCCGGGCAGCGTCCAGACGATATCGGCAACACCGTCACGAGCCTGGTCGAAGAGCTGCGGCGGCGTTCCGCCAAGCTGCATCGACGGAAAGATGTCGATCTTGATGCGGCCATTCGATTCAGCCGCGACCTTGTCGGCCCAGGGCTTCAGGAACTTGGAATGGCCATTGGCGACGGGCGGCAGGAAGTGATGCATCTTCAGCGTCACCTCCTGGGCATTGGCGCGACTGACACGCATCACGGCCGGCGCGGCAACGGCCGAGCCGGCAAGCGTCAGGAATTTGCGGCGATCAAAACTCATTCATCCCCTCCCCAGAGGCCTGCTCAGGCACAGCATGACGGGCCATTCCCATAAGGAATGCCCTGTCTGCCTTATTGGTATGACAGATGAGCGCCAAAGCGCGGCTGACGCAAGAGCCGTCCGCTTGAAATTGACGCGGTCTCGACGAGCATCAGAGCGGCATGCGGGCCATCCCGCATGCCGTTGCTTCAGTAACCCGAAAGCGGATCAGGCCTTGGGCGGAATACGCAGCACCCAGYCGGGCATGATTAGGTCGGGATTCTTCACCGGCGGCGTATTGGCCTTGACGATCTCGGTGTATTTCGCGCCCTGCCCCTTGCCGTAATGCTCCTCGGCGATCTTCCAGAGCGTATCGCCCTTCTTGACCGTGTAGAACACGGCAGCGGGCGCTTCCTTCGTGACCGCCAGCTCGGACTCGACCTGCGCGACGCCCGTCGTGTTGCCGAGCGCAAGAATGATCTTCTCGGCCTCTTCGGTAGAAACCGCCTTGCCGGACACCTTCACCTTGTCGCCATCGATCTGGATATTGACGTCGGAGGGCAGCCCGTGCCCGGCCAATTCCTTCTGCAGAGCGTCGGGCGTCGCCGCCTGTGCCGAACCACCGAAGATCTTCGCACCGGCTTCCTTGATGAAACTGAACAGACCCATAGCTTATCCTCCAGTGTCGGGGCTGATATGAAGCCTGCTTGCCCCTGCAAGTTCAAGTTGAATTGCGTGATGCCGGCAAAGGGGGCGATATGCCGGCAGGTTTCACCATGACATGGCAGCTTGCGCGCTGCGGCAGCTTCCCTCCGTGCCCGCGGGCTGGCAAGAAGCTCGCGTCCTCAACGGAAGGCCCTTCCCATGCTTACCTTGGCCCAGGCCCAGACCATCCTCACCAACACGCTCGCCCATGCCGAGAAATCCGGGTTTAAACCGCTCGCGATCGCCATCATCGATGCGCGGGGGGCCCAGAAGGCCTTTGCGGCCCAGGACGGCACCAGCCTGAAGCGCGGCGAGATCGCATTCGGCAAGGCGCATGGCTCCGTGGCGCTCGGCCTCGGGTCGCGCGCCCTGCACAAGATGGCGCTCGACCGCCCCTATTTCATTGAAGCAGCAACCCATGCGGTCGGCGGATCGCTCGTGCCGGTCCCGGGTGGTGTGCTCATGCGCGATGGGGCCGGCGTGCTGCTTGGCGCAATCGGAATCTCGGGAGACACCTCGGACAATGACGAGGCAGCGGCCATCGCCGGGATTATAAGCATAGGCCTTGTTGCTGACACGGGCGCCTGAAACAGGAAATTCTTCTCTTTTCCGGCTACCGCCTACGCTTGGGCGGGGGTTTTCATTGCATCGCAGCAGGATTTGCTGCATCGGCTCCCGCGCATGGCCGCAGGGAACACCCCGAGGGAATTCACGATGAGTGCCGAAATTGCCAACGAGAACGTCGCTGAGAGCGAGGTCATCGAAACCGACGTCGTGATCGTCGGCGCGGGTCCGTGCGGCCTGTTCGCGGTGTTCGAACTCGGTCTGCTCGATATCCGCGCCCATCTCGTCGACATCCTGCCGAAGGTCGGCGGCCAATGTGCCGAGCTTTATCCGGAAAAGCCGATCTATGACATTCCCGGTTTTCCGATGGTCACGGGACAGGGCCTGGTCGACAATCTGATCGAGCAGGTCAAACCCTTCGGCCCGACCTTCCATCTCAACCAGATGATCGAGTCGCTCGAGCCGACCGGCACGGCGGAGGCGCCGCGCTTCCGGGTGCGCACCGATGCCGGCACCGTCTTCAACACCAAGACGGTGCTCGTTGCCGCCGGGGGCGGATCATTCCTGCCGAAGAAGCCGCCGATCCCGGGGATCGAGGCCTATGAGGGCAACAGCGTCTTCTACGCCGTCCGGAAGATGGAAGCCTTCCGCGACCGCGAGATCCTGATCGTCGGCGGCGGCGATTCCGCGCTCGACTGGACCCTGAACCTGCAGCCCCTCGCCAAGCGAGTGACGCTGATGCACCGTCGCGACGATTTCCGCGCTGCGCCGCATTCGGTCGAGCAGATGCGGGCACTGGTCGCGGACGGTAGGATGGATCTGAGGATCGGTCAGGTCACCGGCCTGAAGGGCGACGGCACCGCACTGGAAGCCGCGATCTGTCGCGACAGTGCCAATGAGGCCTTCGAGGTCTCCTGCAATGCCCTGCTGCCGTTCTTCGGGCTGACGATGAAGCTCGGACCGATCGCGAGCTGGGGGTTGAACCTGCACGAGAACCTGATCCCGGTCGACACCGAGAAATTCGAGACCAATGTGCCGGGCATCTTCGCCATCGGCGACATCAACACCTATCCCGGCAAGCTCAAGCTGATCCTCTCGGGCTTCCATGAGGCGGCGCTCGCCGCCCAGAAGGTGCACCGTTATGTCTATCCGGAGAAGCGGTTGACCTTCCAGTACACCACCTCCTCGACCAGCCTGCAGAAGAAGCTCGGCGTCGCCTGAGGGCTAGGCGAGGCGAAACCCGCAAGGCTTCTCCTCGAGCAATTTGGGTCCGGCGATGCGTTCGTGTCGCCGGACCTTTCCTTTGGGGGGCGATCTGACGCATCGGCCCGAAAACTGGATTGCGGTTTTCGGGAAAGCCGATCCAGACGCGGAAAGGATAGACCATCGGGCCTGATACGAAATCCGGTCCGATGATTTAGCGAACCAGGGTCGCAGTCTGCGGCGCTTGGCCGTGATCGCGGCTTTCGAACCAGCCGCCATCTTCATAGAGACGCGGATTGGGCGTCGGGCCGGATCCCGCCGCCACGCGCGGCTCGGCAGCCGAAGGCGCCTCCTCGGGCACGATCGGTTCGACGCGATCGCGCAGCTCCGCGATGGCGCCCTCGACCGGCTTGAAACTGAAGCGCACGGTATGCGTCCCCGCCGGCACCTGCACGGCGCGAAACAGCACATTCGCCCTCAGGATATCGACGTCCGCACCGTCGAGCTCCGCCCGCCACCATGGATGCCAGATGTCGTTGAGCAGGACGAAGCCAGGCTTGTCCGTCGTGACCGTGATCTCAACTTCGGTGTTCTGATAGCGCGTCAGCTTGACCTCGGCTTGCGCCGAAATCGGCCCTTCCGGCACCGCATCCGGCGGCACGCTATCGAGCAGCACAACCTGCTGCGGATCGATGTCGGGCCACTGGCCCGCAGATTTCATGCCGTCGAAGTCGGCAAGCTGCCACCCACCGACGAACATGGCGCGCGGCAAGGCCCGTGGGTTCTCGTAGATGTATCCATCCCCCGTGAAGGCGACGAGCTTGAGATCATCCGATTTCAGCGCGTGATCGACCTGGCCGATCGGAACCCGCGTCGCGATGTAGCGCAGGCCGAGGAGATCGGCGAGGCGGCAGCGATAGGAGGGAAAAAGCGGTGTGAACTTGCGCTGGTCCGGCGCAGCGATCGAGTCCCGCGTGCCGACCGCATCCGAGAAATCGGCCAGCCGCAACGGATTATAGCCGAGCGTATGGTCAAAGCCGTGAACCATCCCGACATTCGGCCATTCGAACCCCATGCCGAGCAACTCGACGCGGTCACGGCGTGGCGAACCGGCCGGCTGGGCAACCAGTTGCTTGAGAATGTGGACGGTCTCGTTCTTCGTCTCCTGACGGAGCACGTCGTAGAGCTGCGGCGACAATGCAGTCGAGTCGTTGGGGCCGTTATTGACGCCAAGATCCGCGCCGACGACGCCGGCGACCAGGAGCACGCTGGCGAGCGGCGCCAGCGCTCCGCGCCAGCGCGTCAGCACGACCAGGACCAGCCCCGCACCCGCAAACCAGAAGGCCGCCGACAGGCTCGGCCACCAGGCGTCGGCAAGGTGCCCCTCGCGCTTCGAGATGAACAAGGCCGCGGCGACGAGCGCAGCGACGACCACTCCGGCAAAACCGAGATCGCGATACAGTGAACCGAGACGCTCCTCGCTCAGAATGCGATGCAGCACGTATCCTGCGAGCAGCGCACCAAGCGCGCCGATCAGGAAGGTCGCATCGGCCGGGCGCCGGAAGACCTTCACGCCCGGCAAATACTCGTAAGTCGCCTGAAACAGCGGCGTGTAGCGCCCGAGCGCAAACAGAACCATGAAGACGAAGAGCAGCGTCAGCGGCCGGATGGCCTTGTCCCAGAGCCAGCCACGGCTCAGGCCCGGCGCGATCAAGAGCAACAGCGGCAGCGCCCCGACATAGACCTGCCCCATATTCTGCGACAGAAAGAGCTCCTTGGCATCCCAGGCCGGGCTGTAAGGGCCCCAGAAGTCCACGGCCGGATCGCGCGCGCCGAAAAGATCAGCCACGAAGGCGGTCAGCAGCGAGGCCGGATGCAGCGAGCCGCGCCCAGCTTCGATGAGATCGACCTCGGGACGAGTCGTCGCCTCGGCGAAAAGCCAGGTCCAGATCAGCGGCAGCAGAATCGTCGCAAGTCCCGCAACGCTCGCGACCGAAATCGGTGCGAGGCTCGCGCGGACAGCGGCCCAGCCGCCGGAGAACCAATGCGCGACGACCATGCCGATCAGCACATAGGCGCCCAGCAGCGCCACCTGGTCGGGCTCCAGCACCATCATGCCGGCGGCAAAGCCGGCAAGCGCGCCAGCGCGCAGCGACGAGCGCTGAAGCATGCGCGCCGTCAGCCAGAAGGCGATCGCAAAGAATGCGAGACTCGCGATCTGGCCGACATGCTGCACACGCCAGGCAGCCGAGGCGCCAAAGGCGAAGACGAGCGCGGCAAGCAGGCCGCCAGCCGGGTGCCAGCCGCGATCGCGGAAGAACATCAGGAAGGCGAGCCCGCCGGCGAGCAGGTGCGCCAGCACGTAGGCATCCACCATCCGGAAGCTCGGCGATGGCGTCAGCAGCGCGAGCAGGATGGCGGGCGAGAAGATCAGGGATTGCGGATCGGCAACCTGTGGCGAGCCGCCGAAGACATTATGCGTCCAGAATGGCGACTGGCCGCTATGCAGGGCCTGGGCGAGAAACTGAATCTGGGCCTGGAAATGCGCCTTGGCATCGAAGGGAATCGTGACCGCCCCCGAAAGCCAGGGCCAGCACAGGATGCTCCACGCACAAACAAATCCCAGGGCCGCCAGCCAATAGCCGGCGACCTGCCCTTCAAACCGCTTCACCCGGACCCCCAAGGTCCCCCGGCACGGACGGCCCCGTTGTGGGAACCTTCTTCCAGCCCAGTCAGTATTGCTGACCTTGCCAAGGCCCACGTGAACCGAAACTGAATGGGTTCACATTTTCGTGCGCCGGTCGAAAACAGGCTGAACGCATTCGAAAGCCCGGAGGCCTCAGCGCTGCGCGGCGAGCCAGGCTCCGAGCGTGCGCCGCTCTGCATCCGTCATGCCGGTCAGGTTATTGGGCGGCATGGTATGGGTCATCACCGCCTGTGTCCGGATGGCGCGGGCCTGAACGGCGATCCKCTCCGGCTCATGCAGCCAGATTCCCTTGGGCGCGATCTGGATGCCGGGCCAGGATGGCTCCGGCGCGTGGCACATGGCACAGCGCCCGGTCACGATGTTAGCCACCTCGGCGGGCGGCAGGTTCATTCCCGCCAGAAGTGCCGGCCTGGCCGGCTCGATAGCCTTCAGGCCGAGCCGTTCGCGCCCGCCCGGAGACGATGCCATCGCCAACCAGAAGGCGAGCCAGAGCGCAACCAGTGCAACGGCCCAGGTCCACCACGGCGATTTCGCGTGGTCGGCATGGCGGACATTGTAAAAATGCCGGATCAGCGCGCCGGCGATGATGATCAGCGCCACCAGGGCCGGGATGATCGCCGAATTCGCATAGGTGACGGGGTAGTGGTTCGACAGCATCAGGAACAGCACCGGCAGGGTGATGTAATTGTTGTGCGTCGAGCGTTGCTTGGCCTGCTTGCCCAGTCGCGGATCGGGCTTCTCGCCGGCCGTCAATGCGGCGATGACCTTCCGCTGGTTCGGCATGATGATGAAGAAGACATTGGCGGTCATGATCGTCGCCATCAGCGCACCGGTATGGATCAGCGCGCCGCGCCCGGAGAAGACCTGGCTGAAGGCGTAGGATGCGGCAACGACATAGCCGAAGCCGAGCAGGCCGAGCACGACCTCGTTCTTGCCCAGCGGGGACTTGCAGAGCCAGTCATAGAACAGCCAGCCCAGGGCCAGCGCGGCAATGCCGATCGCGCCCGCGGCGAAGGGCGATAGCGCCATGACCGCCGGGTCGATCAGATAGAGTTCCGACTGAGCGTAATAGACCCAGACCAGCAGGAAGAAGCCCGAGATCCACGTCCAGTAGCTCTGCCATTTATGCCAGGTCAGTTCCTCCGGCATGCGCGGCGGGGCGACCAGATATTTGCGCATCTCGTAGAAACCGCCGCCATGCACCTGCCAGGCACGTCCTCCCTCACCTGCCGGGATATCGGCCTCGGGCCGCAGGGACGCGTCGAGATGGATGAAGAAGAAGGACGCGCCGATCCAGGCGATCGCCGTGATCACATGCAGCCAGCGCAGCAGCATGCCGCCCCATTCGAGCAGATAGGCGTCAAGCATGGGAAATCCCCACTCCCCGAGGGCGCGCAATTGATTGACAGGGCCGAATCCGGGATGGAACCTTCATGATGCGTCCAGACTAGGGTTGGCCTTTTTCCGAACGCAAGCTTCGCCACGAGCAGCACACAGCATCAGCGGCTCGGCCGGCGCATTTTCAAGGGATTGGATGGGATGGGACGCCTCTCGACGCATGTGCTCGACACGGTCAATGGCAGGCCCGCCGCGGGTCTGACACTTGCACTCGATCGCCTGACGCCCGATGGCAAGCGCGAGCGCATCATCGAGACCACGACCAATGCCGATGGACGCACCGACCAGCCTTTGCTCACCGGAGAGGCCGTCCAGCCCGGCACCTACGAACTGACCTTTGCGCTCGGTGCCTATTTTCGCTCGCTCGGCACCACCATGCCGGAGCCGGCTTTCCTCGATGTCGTGCCGATCCGCTTTGGCATCGCTGACGCCGAAGGCCACTACCATGTCCCGCTCCTGGCCTCGCCCTGGAGCTACTCGACCTATCGCGGCAGTTGAGGCATCGGCCCCGAAAACCGGATTGCGGCTCTCGGTAAAGCCTACGCAACACCGACATCGCCGCCCTGCCCCAATCCCTGGCGCCTCCCGCCACGTCAAGATCACCCTCGCGAGCACCAGCCATGAGCGACCACACCTACCCCCGCGACCTCGTCGGCTATGGCCGCAATGCCCCCCATCCGCACTGGCCGGGCAATGCCCGCATCGCCGTGCAGTTCGTGATCAATTACGAGGAAGGCGGCGAGAATTGCATCCTCCATGGAGACGCGGCCTCGGAGGCCTTTCTCTCCGAAATCGTCGGAGCCGCGCCCTGGCCCGGCCAGCGCCACATGAACATGGAGTCAATCTACGAATACGGCTCGCGTGCCGGCTACTGGCGGCTTTGGCGCATGTTCACCGAACGCCGCCTGCCGGTGACGGTGTTCGCCGTTGCGAGTGCGCTCGCGCGCTATCCCGAGATCGTCACATCGATGAAGGAGGCCGGCTGGGAAATCGCCACCCATGGGCTGAAATGGATCGACTATCGCAGTCTCCCCGCCGAGCAGGAGCGCGCCGATATCGATGAGGCGATCAGCATCCAGCGCGCACTCACCGGCGAAAGACCGCTCGGCTTCTACCAAGGGCGTTCATCCGAGAACACGACGCCGCTGATGATGGAGGAAGGCGGCTTTCTCTACACCGCCGACGCCTACGCTGACGAACTGCCCTACTGGATCACCGGACCGAAGGGCCCGCAGCTCACGGTCCCCTATACGCTCGACGCCAACGACATGCGCTTCGCCACGCCGCAGGGCTTCAACACCGGCGAGCAATTCTTCACCTATCTCAAGGATTCCTTCGACACCCTCTATGCGGAGGGCGACGAGGCGCCGAAGATGATGTCGATCGGGCTGCATTGCCGGCTGGTCGGCCGTCCGGGCCGCGCCGCGGCGCTGGCTCGTTTCCTCGATTATGTCCGCAGCCATGATCGCGTCTGGGTCGCGACCCGGCTCGATATCGCCCGCCACTGGATCAGGCAGCATCCGCCGGCCGGAGGTTACCAGCCATCAAAGCTCCCGAAAGCCCTTTTCGCCGAGGTGTTCGGCCGGGTCTGGGAACACTCGCCCTGGGTAGCCGAAGCCACCTATGACGCCGGTCTCTCGGCCCGCGAGGACAGCGCGGAAGGCCTGCACAGGGCAATGGCGAAGGCGATGCGCTCCGGTTCGCGCGACCAGCAGCGCGCGCTTCTCCTCGCCCATCCCGATCTTGCCGGGAAGCTTGCCGCCGCCAAGGAACTGACTCCAGAGTCGACGATCGAACAGGCCTCGGCCGGCCTCGACCGGCTGACCAGCGACGAGCGCGCACGCTTCACAGCGTTGAACGAAGCCTACAAGGCCCGCTTCGGCATCCCCTTCATCATCGCAGTCAAGGGGCTCACCAAGGATGAGATCGTCGCTGCCTTCGAGGAGCGCCTGAAGAGCACCCCGGAGCAGGAATTCCTGACCGCGCTGGTCCAGGTGGAGAAGATCGCGCTGCTCAGGCTGCGGGATCTGTTGCCGCCGGGCTGAATGGCTCTACAGCCCGCTGACCAGATGGCCGCCATCGACGGCAACGACCGAGCCGGTCATGAAGCGGGCGGCGTCTGAGCATAGCAGCAGGAATGGGCCGTCGAGATCGGTGAGATCGGCGGCGCGGCGCATCGGGATGCGCTTGATCAGCGCCTTGCCCTCATCAGTCTCGAAGAAGGCGCGATTGAGATCGGTGACGACATAGCCCGGTGCCAGCGCGTTCACCCTGATCTTGTGGCGCGCCCACTCCAGCGCCAGCGCCTTGGTCATCTGGACCAGTCCAGCCTTCGAAATCGCATAGGGCGCGACGCTGAGCGCCACGCGCTCGGCGAGGATCGAGGCGATATTGACGATGGCGCCGCCGCTTTCCTGCTGTGCCATCAATCGCGCCGCCGCCTGTGCGGCGAAGAAACAGCCCTTCAGATTGATATCGAGATGTGCATCCCATTGCACCTCGCTCAGGCTCAGCGCGCGCTCGGGATCGGCAACGCCGGCATTGTTGACCAGCAGATCGAGGCCGCCCATTGCAGCCTGCGCCTCCGGGATGCCGGTCTCGATCGCCGCGACCGATCCGATGTCGAGCGCGAGCGGCATCACCTTGCCCGGCAATCCGGCGCAGGAACGAGCCAGCTCGGACAACCGGTCGAGGCGGCGCGCAGCAGCAACGACATGCGCACCCCGCGCCGCGAGAAGCCGGGTGAAATACTCACCGAGCCCTGAAGACGCACCGGTCACCAGCACGCGCTTGCCCTGCAGATCCTCGAACATGCCGCTTCCTCACCGCTCCTCGATGCAACGCGAAGGGACACCGCCGCGATGCAAGGGTCAACCGGCTGATAGATGCCCACCCGCGGCGGCGAACCGTGCTGCGCTGCGGAACAGGCCGGTCTCGCCTGCGTTCTGAACAAGGGTTCGGCCAGGAGGGATCACATGTTCCGGATTCTATTGATCATCGCCGTGATCGCTATCGGCTTTGACGCTGTCGTTCATCAGGGCGCCTATACCCGCGAGATATGGCTGGGCCTTGTCGGCCTGACCAACTCCCTGCTGGGCAGCGTCAAACAGTGACACCTGGTTGCCGTGCATTCAGGCCGCGGCTCGCTCCTCGACGAGGGACGCGATCGCATCCAGCATCTGCGTGTCGTCGCCGGCCATTCCGTCCATCGCCGCCATGCGGATTATGACGGTGGCCGCGACCGTCTCCTCCACCGTATCCTCGGCATAGGCATAGAAGATCGTGGCGTGCTGACCGTCGCGATGGCAGCGGCCTTCGATCTGCTGCAGTTGAATCGCGCTGTGTCGCATGTCGTGGACGACCAGCGACCGCTCGCGCTCGCCGCCTGCCATCTCGCCGCGATGCAGGGAGATCGACTCCGTCACCGTAAAGACGACGACGTCGAGCGCCCCGGTCTGGAAGGCAAGCCGCGTCTCTTCATTGGCCTGCCCGGAATGCTCGCCATTGATCTCGCCGACCTTCCAGCCGCGCCCGCGCAGCATCTCCGTCAGCATCGCGCTGGTCTCGAGAAAGGCGACGGAGATCGCGACCTGTTCGTCATTGCCGAGCAGGTCTTCGACGAAATCGGCGGTGCCAGGAATACGCAGCAGGCTCGCCTTCTGGCGGAACCTGAGATCGGCCGCCCAGCCGGCCGGCTTGCGTGTCGAACCACCGGCCAGGCCGAGCTCCCGCCGGAACTCGCGCCATGTCGCGTCGTAGAGGCGCCGTGCCGGCGCATCCAACGCGATCGGCGCCAGCTCACGCTGCACCTCTGGCCAGCCGGCGATCTCTTCCGGCCGCCGGCGCAATCCGATTGCGTTCTCGCCCCGGTACAGCAGATCCGACATGAGCTTCCGGTCGGCCTCGTTCGACTCCCAGCTCCAGTTCTTCCAGCGCCCCTTCGCCCGGCCAATCTTCAGGCGCTTCATCAGGGCGCGAAAACCGTCGAGATCGGCGCTCGGAGCACCGGCGGCCTGGGCCAGCAGCGATCCGAGATAGGAGAGTTCGTGCGGGGATTGCCCCGCCGTCGCGCTCATATAAATCGCGAAGCGGGCCGCCGCGGCCATCTGGCGGCAGACCAGTCCCTGCTGCGAGTTCGGATTGCGGATGCGATGCGCCTCGTCGATCACCACGATCGGCCAGACCCGCTTCGGCGTCCCGAGCTTCGCGAGCTCGTTGTTCTTTGCCCGCGTCGAGCGCTTCTTGCTGTCGGTGGGGGCTGCGAGCAATGACTTCGTCCGCTCGAAATTCATCAGCGTGATCTTCTTCGGCGGCAGGCCGGAATGCGCGATGGTGCGCCGCCATTGTGGGATCGCGCCCTTGGGGCAGATCACCAGCACCTCGTCCTCCGGCATCGCGGCAACGGCGAGCCAGGCCGAAAGCGTCTTGCCGAGTCCGGTCAGATCGCCGAGCAGGAAGCCCGGCTTTCCAGCCGCGCGCGCGGTAAGGATCGCATCGCGCGCGACAAGCTGGTGCGGGTGCGGGATCATGATCTCCGACGGCGCCACGCCTCTTCCGGTCGGCTTCGTCATGCTCCCTCGGCTTCCCTCGCTTCGGCAGGTATGGCCGCCTGCCCGGCCCGCGGCGTCGCCGCTGCAGCCACGGCGTCGGCCGCCTGCAGTTCCGCGATCAGCACGGTGATGAAGTTCGTCACCAGCCGCGGCAGCACACGGCCCGACATGGTTTGCACTTGCAGGCTGCGCGGCGGCAACTCGCCATCCCTGAGCGGCAGCGCGACCACCGAGCCATCGCGGACCGAGGCGCCGAAGGAGATGCTGCTGGCGAACATCACGGCACCGCCGAGCTTGCAGAGATGTCTGAGGCTCGCGACATTGGTCGTGACCAGAACCGGGTCGACGGTCAGGCCCCGCGCCGAGAAGTAGATATCGACGATCCTGCGCACCGTCGCCTCGCCATCGAGCATCCCGATCGGATGGGCGAAAATGTCCTCGATATGGATCGGCGTCTTGGTCGCCAGCGGATGATGCGGCGCAACGAAGGCATAGGTCTGGGCCGCACATTGCCAGTTGATCGTCACCCCGCGCTCCGGCTGTAGCACGAAGGTCAGGCCGATATCGATCGAACCGGTGCGGATATGCTCGGTCACGACCTGAGGCGATATCACCTTGAGATCGAAAGCAACATTGGGGTGGAACTTCCGGAAATTGTAAATGACTTCGGGGATGAAGCTGACGGCAAAGCCCTCGGTGACGCCGAGGCGGATCAGGCCCTTGCTCGCGCTGCGCAACTCGCGGATTTCGTTGACGATCTGCTCGCTCTCGAGCTCGAGGCGCTGGGCATAGGCGGCAAGCGTCTGGCCGGCCTGGGTCAGGATCATGCCGTGTGAGCGCCGCTCGAACAGGCCGGCGCCGAGTTCCTTTTCCAGATTGGCGATCTGTCGGCTGACGGCCGAGCCGGCAACGCGCAGCCGCTGCGCCGCGGCGCTGACGGAACCTGTTCGCGCCACGGCCAGGAAATATCGCAACGCCGGAGTTTGCATGATCGGGCTTTAGCGATGCTTTGCCGGTTCGGCAATGATCCCTTCTATTCATTCTTATGGCGGCAAGCGCTTTCCTTAGGCAGATTTCAAACTGCATGCAGAGCGACGGATGACCGTTGCCGCACGTGGCTACACCAAGACGAGCGATAACGCTGCGAGGGGAAGAAGTATGAGATTTGTCACGAAGGCCATCGCGTTGGCCCTGGCTTCGACGGCTCTGGCCGCAGCGGGAGCGGCCACGCCGGCATTCGCCCAAAAGGCCGCCAATAACGTCCGCTTCGCCTATGATCAGGCACCTGAGAACGTCGACCCCTTTTTCAACAATGTCCGCATCGGCGTGATCATCGGCGCCAATGTCTGGGATACGCTGGTCTATCGCGACCCGGTCACCAACGAGTACAAGGGCCAACTCGCCAAGAGCTGGAAGCAGATCGACGACAAGACCATCGAGTTCGAGCTCCGCGAAGGCGTGAAGTTCCACAACGGCGAGGAATTCGACGCCGATGACGTGGTCTACACCCTGAATTTCGTCGCCAAGCCCGAAAGCAAGGTCGTCACCCAGGGCAACGTCAACTGGATCGAGAAGGCCGAGAAGCTCGACAAGTACAAGGTCCGCCTGACCACCAAGGAGATCTTCCCGGCTGCGATCGAGTATCTTGCCGGTCCGGTCGTGATCCATCCGAACGAGTATTACGAGAAGGTCGGCCCCAAGGGGCAGAACGAGAAGCCGGTCGGCTCGGGCCCTTACAAGGTCACGAACTACGTCCCCGGCAAGTCGATCACCCTTGAGACCAACAAGGACTACTTCAAGGATTCGCCCAAGACGCAGGCCAAGGTCGGCAAGATCGAAATCCGCTTCATCCCCGACCGCCAGACCCAGATGGCCGAGATGCTGTCGGGCGGTGGCGACCTGATCATGCACGTGCCAAAGGATCAGGCCGACCAGCTCAAGACCGTGCCGATGCTGCAGGTCGTCTCCGGCGAGACGATGCGCATCGTCTTCATGCAGATGAACATCCTCGAGAACACGCCCTCCCCGGCGCTCAAGGATGAGCGCGTCCGCAAGGCGATCATCCACGCCATCGATCGCGAGGCGATGGTCAAGAACATCGTGGGCGACGGCTCGCGCGTCATCAATACGATCTGCTTCCCCTCGCAGTTCGGCTGCACGGACGAGGGCGCCGCGCGCTACCCCTACGACCCCGCCAAGGCCAAGGCGCTGCTCGCCGAAGCTGGCGTCAAGGACCTCACGCTCGACATCGTCGCCTATCGCGAACGCAATCAGACCGAGGCGCTGATCGGCTATCTCCAGGCCGTCGGCATCAAGACCAACCTGCGCTTCCTGCAATACGCCGCCATGCGCGAGCTCATCGCCACCAACAAGGCGATGCTGACGCACCAGACCTGGGGCTCGTTCTCGGTCAACGACGTCTCGGCCAACACACCGAACTATTTCGCCTTCCGCAGCGAGGACATCACCCGTGATCCGCAGGTCCGCGACCTGCTGAACAAGGGCAACAACTCGGTCGCGCCGGAGGTCCGCAAGGAGGCCTACAAGGAGGCGCTGAAGATCATCGCCGACAAGGCCTATGCCGCGCCGCTCTATTCGCTGCCGGTCTATTACGTCGCGAACAAGGACCTGATCTTCAAGGCCTATCCGGACGAGCTCGTCCGCTTCTGGGAAATGAGCTGGAAGTAACACGCTCTCCGCTCCGATCGAGCCAAGCGTCTTCCCGGATCGGTGCTGACCGCGCCGATCCGGAATCCATGCCAGAGCGTCTCGGACAGGGATTCAGATGTGGATCCCCGCTTTCCGGCGCGCTCAGGCCGGGATGACCAGGGATTCCGTTCCCCATGAACATCATTGGAAGCACCACGTGTTAGGCTTCATTCTCAAACGGCTGGGCCTGGCGCTGCTTGTCGCGCTCGCCGTCTCGGCCATCGCCTTCTTCCTGTTGCGCCTGTCGGGCGATGTCGCGGTAGCGATCGCCGGCGAAGGTGCGCAGCAGGCCGATATCGACCTGATCCGCGAGACCTACGGCCTGAACCGGCCGATCGTCGTGCAGTATCTCGACTGGCTCTGGCGGACACTCTCCGGCGATCTCGGCACGTCGATCTACTTCAAGACCGACGTCGCCTCGCTGGTGATGGCCAAGCTCCCGGTAACGCTGATCCTCGGCCTGACATCGCTCGCTTTCGCGCTGCTGATCTCGATTCCGCTCGGCGTGCTCGCGGCAATCTACGCCAATAGCTGGATCGATCGCGTTGCGCTGGCGATCGCCGTCGTCGGCCAGGCGATGCCGAACTTCTTCTTCGCGCTGATCCTGGTGATGCTGTTCTCGATCACCTTGCGCTGGCTGCCGGTTTCCGGCTCCGATAGCTGGCTGCACTATGTCATGCCGACCGTGGCGCTCGGCTACTACGCCGCGCCGGCCTTCATGCGGTTGATCCGCGCCGGCATGATCGAAGTGCTCTCCGC
The DNA here is from genome assembly GCF_056406775.1 of Allobosea sp. P1_A7. Taxonomy (NCBI): domain Bacteria; kingdom Pseudomonadati; phylum Pseudomonadota; class Alphaproteobacteria; order Hyphomicrobiales; family Alloboseaceae; genus Allobosea; species Allobosea sp. P1_A7. The sequence goes on along the minus strand of NZ_JBFTZN010000002.1, from coordinate 11,691 downwards.
CGATTATATCCGTACCGCCCGCGCCAAGGGACTGCCCCCCGGAAAGGTCGTCTTCAAGCACGCGCTGCGCAACGCGGTCGTTCCCGTGGTGGCGCTCGCCGCCGTCCAGCTCGGCTTCCTGCTCGGCGGCTCGGTGGTGATCGAAACGATCTTCGCGCTCGATGGGCTCGGCTACCTCGCCTATCAGAGCATTACCTACAAGGATTTCCCGGTCATGCAGGTCGTCGTCCTGCTGCTCTCGGTCGTTTACGTCCTGCTTACGCTCGCGGCCGATATCGCCAATGCCTGGCTCGACCCGCGCATCAGGGTGGCTTGATCATGAGCGAAACCGCACTCTCCGCTCCCGACGCACCCGAGCTCTCCGAAGCCCGCAAGCTGCTGCGCCGCATGCTCGGCCAGAAGGCCTTCGTCTTCGGCGTCGGCCTGCTGCTGCTCTTCATCGCAATCGCGCTGCTCGCGCCGGTTCTTGCGCCACATGATCCATATCTGCAGAACCTGACGGCCCGCAATGTGCCGCCGTTCTGGTACGAGAAGGGCAATTRGGCCCATCCGCTCGGAACCGATCCGCTCGGGCGCGACTATCTCTCACGCCTGCTCTACGGTGCCCGGATCTCGCTGCTGATCGGCATTAGCGTCGTCGTCATCTCGGGCCTGATCGGCACGACGATGGGCCTGCTCGCCGGTTATTTCGGCGGCCGGATCGACATGCTGATGACGTTCCTGGTGACGACGCGCCTGTCGATGCCGGTGATCCTGGTCGCGCTCGCAGTCGTCGCCATCGTCGGCTCCTCGCTCTGGATCGTCATCCTGGTGCTCGGCCTGCTGAAATGGGACCGGTTCGCGGTCGTCATGCGCAGCGCAACCCAGCAGGTCCGCTCGCTCGACTATGTCRCCGCCGCCCAGGCCGCCGGCGCCTCGACCACGCGCATCATCCTCGGCGAGGTGCTGCCCAACATCGCTCCGCATCTCATCGTCGTCGCCACGCTGGAAGCGGCGAGCGCCATCCTGCTCGAAGCGGCGCTCTCCTTCCTCGGGCTCGGCGTGCAGCCGCCCCTGCCCTCATGGGGTCTGATGATCTCCGAAGCCAAGGCCTACATGTTCTTCTCGTTCTGGCTCATCGCCCTGCCAGGCACGGCGCTCGCCGTGCTCATCTTCGCGATCAACCTCGCCGGCGACGGCCTGCGCGACGTGATCTCTCCGGAGGGTCGCAGCTGATGCAGGCCTCCGACAACACCGTGATTCTGGATGTCGACGGTCTCACCRTCGACATYGCCACCCCGCGCGGCCCGCTCCATGCGGTCCGCGACCTCTCCTTCAAGGTCGAGCGCGGCAAGACACTCTGCCTCGTCGGCGAGTCCGGCTGCGGCAAGTCGATGACCTCGCTTGCAATCATGGACCTGCTGCCGAAGGCCGCGAAGCGCAGCGCCCGCAAGCTCGGCTTTGCCGGCGAAGACCTCGCCAGGGCTGGCGCCAAGCGCATCAACAGCCTGCGCGGCAACCGCATGGCGATGATCTTCCAGGAACCGATGACGGCCCTCAATCCGGCCTACACCATCGGCGACCAGATGACCGAGGCCTATCGCCTGCACAAGAAGGCGAGCGAGGCCGAAGCACGCCAGCGCGCAACCCATTTGCTCGACAAGGTCGGTATCGCCAATGCCGCCCAGCGTCTCGGCCAGTATCCGCACCAGCTCTCGGGCGGCCTGCGCCAGCGCGTGATGATCGCCATGGCGCTGATGTGCAGCCCGGAACTGCTGATCGCCGATGAACCGACCACGGCGCTCGACGTCACCATCCAGGCGCAGATCCTGAGACTGCTTGCCGACCTCCAGCAGGAGCTCGGGATCGCCATGGTGCTGATCACGCACGACCTCGGCATCGTCGCGCGCATCGCCGACTGGGTCGGCGTGATGTATGCCGGGCAGATCGTCGAGGAAGGCCCGACGGAAGCGATCTTCCGCCAGCCGCGCCACCCTTACACACAGGGGCTGATCGACTGCATCCCCGTCCCCGGACGCACCGAACCGGGCGGCAAGCTCGGCGYCATTCCCGGTGTCGTTCCCTCGCTCATCGGCGAGATCAAGGGCTGCAGCTTCCGCGATCGCTGTCAGCACGCTGAAGCGGCATGTGCGCAAACCCCACCCTTGCGCCACCGGCCTGACGGCCAGAGTTGGCGCTGCATCCTGGAGGACGCGGCATGAGCGGCGCTCTCTCGACCAACACCCTGCCGCAATCCGATATCCTGCTCGAGGCCCGCGAGCTGACCCGTTCCTTCTCGGTCAGGCAAGGCCTGTTCAAGGGCAAGCGCACGCTGCACGCGGTCAACGGCGTATCGCTGGCGATCGCCAAGGGTGAGGTGCTCGGCATCGTCGGCGAGTCCGGCTGCGGCAAGTCCACGCTGGCGCGCATGCTGCTCGGCCTGCTGCCGCCATCGAGCGGCGAGATCGCGCTCTCCGGCGAGAATGTCGGCAAGCTCGGGCGGCTCGGCATGGCCAGGCGGGTGCAGCCGGTTTTCCAGGACCCCTATTCCTCGCTCAACCCGCGCCGGACGATTGCCTCGATCGTCGCGCTGCCGCTCGCGGTGCAGGGCCTTGGCACAGCGGCCGAGCGGCGCAAACGCGCCATCGACATCCTCGAGAAGGTCGGCCTTCCCAGGCGCTTCGCGGACCGGTATCCGCGCGAACTCTCGGGCGGCCAGCGCCAGCGCGTCGCCATCGCACGTGCGCTGATCCTCAACCCCGAGATGGTGGTCTGCGACGAGCCGACCTCGGCGCTCGACGTCTCCGTGCAGTCGCAGATCCTCAACCTCCTCAACGACCTGCGCAGCGAGCTTGGCCTGACCTATGTCTTCATCAGCCATAATCTCGTGGTGGTGGAGCATATCGCGACCCGCGTCGCCGTGATGTATCTCGGCCGGGTCGTCGAACTGACCGACACCGCGACCCTCTTCAAGGCGCCGCGCCATCCCTACACCAAGGCGCTGCTCGCCTCGGTGCTGACGCCGGAGCCGGGCAAGGGCATCCCGGAAACCGGCCTCGGCCTCGCCTTTCCCGACCCGCTCAACCCGCCGCCCGGCTGCCCCTTCCATCCGCGCTGCCCGGCGAAGATGGCGCAATGCGCGACGGTGACGCCCAAGCTGCGCCAGGACGAGAGCGGGCTGGTCGCCTGCCATCTCTACGAATCCGCCGCCTCAGGCGCGACTGCATCCTGACATCCAAGGAGACGACCATGACCCGCGCCAAGGCGATTGCGCATGCATATGACTATTTCGACAGCGGCAAGTTCAAGAGCGACCTTACGCGCCTGGTCGCGATGCCGACCGAGAGCCAGAACCCCGAGCGTGCTCCGGTTCTGAGCGAGTATCTCGAGAGCGAAATGCAGCCGCTGCTGGAATCGCTCGGCTTCACCTGCAGGACGCTGAACCATCCGCGCGCAAAGGGCCCGTTCCTTTTCGCCGAGCGTATCGAGGACCCGAGCCTGCCGACGATCTTCGGCTATGGCCATGGCGACGTGATCCGCGGCCTCGACAAGCAGTGGAGCGAGGGCCTCTCTCCCTGGACACTGACCGAGCGCGGCGACCGTTGGTATGGCCGTGGCGTCGTCGACAACAAGGGTCAGCACGTCATCAACATCAACGCCCTGCGTGCCGTCCTCGAAACGCGCGGCAAGCTCGGCTTCAACGCCAAGTATCTGATCGAGATGGGCGAGGAATGCGGTTCGCCCGGCCTGCGCGAGCTCTGCACCGAGCAGAAGGAGCTGTTCAAATCCGATGTGCTGATCGGCTCGGACGGGCCGCGCCTCAATGCCGAGCGCCCGACGGTCTTCCTCGGCTCGCGCGGCGGGGTCACCTTCGATCTCACCATCAATGCCCGCGAAGGCGGCCACCATTCCGGCAACTGGGGTGGCATCCTCTCCGATCCCGCCATCCAGCTGGCCCATGTCATCGCTTCGATCGCCTCGCCGACCGGCCAGATCCGCATCCATGAGTGGGTGCCGAAAGAGTTGCCCGAGCCGGTGCGCAAGGCACTCGCCGATTGCGAGGTCGATGGCGGCCCGGACGGCCCGACGATCGATCCGGAATGGGGCGAGCCCGGCCTCTCGCCCGCCGAGCAGGTGTTCGGCTGGTGCTCCTTTGACGTGCTGGCGATGAAGTCCGGCGTGCCGGAAACCCCCGTGAACGCCGTGCCCCCGAGCGCCTGGGCCCGCTGCCAGCTCCGCTTCGTGGTCGGCATCGACCCGCAGGAGGTGCTGCCGGCGCTGCGTCGTCACCTCAAGCGCCACGGCTTCGGCATGGTCGAGGTCACGCTCGCTCGTGACGAGATCTTCAACGCGACCCGCCTCGATCCCGAGGATGCCTGGGTGCATTGGGCGCTCGCTTCGATCGCCAGGACCACAGAAAAGAAGCCCGCGCTGCTGCCCAATCTCGGCGGCTCGCTGCCGAACGACATCTTCTCGGAGATCCTGGGCCTGCGCACCATCTGGGTGCCGCATTCCTATCCCGGCTGCTCCCAGCATGCTCCCGACGAGCACCTGCCCGTCGCCATCGCGCGCGAGGGTCTCGGCATGATGGCGGGCCTCTACTGGGATCTCGGCGAGGGCAACACGCCGGCACTCTGAGGCCTATTCGACAGGCTTGCGCGGCCCCCTGTCGGGCGGCAGATCGAACGGTGTCGCCGGAGGCCTCTCCGGCGGCACATTCGGTGGCAGCTCCGGCGGCGGATCGCGCGGGACGCCGACCGGCTCTTCCTCTGGCGGCGATTCGACCGGCGGCGCCGGCGGGACTTCTGCCGGCGTCAGAGGCGGGGCCTCCGGCGGCGGAAATGGCGGCTGCGGCACGCCCGGTGAGTTGAGCCGATCGGTGGTCGTCGCGGACATCACGAACTCCTTGTTCGGTCATCAACGCGTCGAAGCCGCGAAGGTTCGCGCCGGCCCGCCAAACGCCCCGGCACTCCGAGAGCGCCGCTCACGCCCTGATCGATGGCAGGGCACTGGTACCATCATATGGAGCAGCGCGGAGGAACGCCCCGTCGGTCACGGTGCCGAGGAATCTCCGGACTCCGTCTCTGCTTTTGAGCCTGATCCATTTGCCTTCGGGGATTGAGCCTCCTTCGGCGGACGCCCCTGCACCCAATGTTCGAGCGAATGGTCGATCACGAGGAGGACGAGCGCTATGGCCGTGCCGGTGAGAGCCACCCGCCAATGACCAAGCCCAGCCGCGGAGCCGAGCGCCGCCGTCACCCAGACGGCCGCCGCTGTCGTCAGCCCATGTGGCATGCCATCGCTTTCGCGCCGAATGATGACGCCCGCGCCCAGAAAGCCGATGCCGGTGAGGACCCCTTGCACGACGCGGCTGGCGGCGTCGGGATGAGGCGCCCCGTAGAGCTCGCCACTGAAAATGGCCGCCGCCGCTGCCGCGCCGACACCAACGAGCCCGAAGGTACGGATGCCGGCGCTCTTGTGCCTCAGCGTCCGCTGCCAGCCTACCGCGATGCCGGCAAGCGCGCCGCAGAGCAGCTTCAGGAGAATATCGAATTCGGTCAGCATGCGAAGCGGTCCCCGACGACGAGGTGAAGCCGCATCTCTCTACCCACCCGCACGATCGATCGACAATGCCCCTTCGCCCCAGTCAAGCGCGATGCCAATTAACGAATTGCCACGTGAATTAAAGTAATTGCCATTGATTTGCGCACAATGCTCATATTACAAGCAGCGCTTCCGAAGGACCGGACCAGCGCGGGCAGCGTGAAACTCTTCAGTCCCATTCTCGCCGGCGCCACGATCTCGGAACGTCTGATCGCCTGCGCGGGCGCATTCGTCGCCATTGCGTTGACCGCCGCAGCCGGCCTTGTCTTCCCCGCTCCGTCGCCGCTGGTTGTTGCCCCGATTGGCGCCTCCGCGGTCTTGATCTTCGCCGTTCCGACAAGCCCTCTTGCTCAGCCCTGGCCTGTCATTGGTGGCAATGTCATCTCGGCCTGCGTCGGCCTTTGCGTCGCCTGGGCGGTTCCTGACGTCACCCTCGCTGCAGCGCTCGCGGTGGCGCTTGCGATCGCCGTCATGTCGGTCACGCGGTCGCTTCATCCGCCCGGCGGCGCGGTTGCCCTGACTGCCGCACTTGGTGGCTCGGCTGTCGCCAAATGGGGCTCTCTGTTCCCGTTGATCCCCGTCGGGTTGAATTCGCTGGCCTTGGTTGCGCTCGGGGTAGCATTCCATGCCCTCTCGCGCCGCTCCTATCCCCATCGTGCAGCACGAACCGAGCTGAACAAACTCCCGACGGGCTCAGCTCAGCCCTTCATCGCGGCGGATATCGACGAAGCTCTGGCGCAAATGGGCGAGACCTTTGACATCGCGCGCGATGATCTGGACCGGTTGCTGCAATATGCGGAGGCAAATGCGGCACGCCGACAAGCCCGGACGTCCTGACCGTCAGCATCGAGCGCTGGATTGCACGGCCGTCGGGCTTGTCTATTGCTATAGGGCGCTTCGGTTGTCTCGCCATGCTCGGCGTCGCGGGGGCGCCCCCGCGTTCTGGATCTGGACCAAGTCATGCTGAGCGCGTTTCCGCGGATCGATCTTGTCGGCGGCCCAACGGCGCTTGAGCCGATGCGCCGCATCAGCCGTGTGACCGGGCATCCGCAGCTTTGGATCAAGCGCGACGATTGCATGCCGCTGGCCTTCGGCGGCAACAAGGTGCGCAGCCTCGAATTCTGGATCGGAGAAGCGCTCGCACGGAACAGCGACATGCTGGTGGTGGCCGGCGCCCTGCCCTCCAACCAATGCCGGCTGGCCGCTGCGGCGGCGGCAAAAATCGGCATCGACATGCTCGTCCTCTATGCCGGAGACCCATCGGTTCCTCTGCGCGGCAACGCCCTGCTGACGAAGCGACTGGGGGCCGACATCCAGATGCTCGGCCCTGTTGGCGAGGAGGAGCGCGGGCGGCTGGCGCGGCAGACAATCGCCGAACTCGAGGCAGCGGGACGACGGCCCTATCTGATTGGCGATCCGGTTCTGGGGGCGTTGGGCTATGTCCGGGCGGCGCAGGAGTTATCCGAACAGGCCCAGGCGCTGCGTCTCGATCTCCGGCACATCGTACTTCCCGGCTCGATGGGCGTGACGGAAGCGGGAATGATCTTCGGAGCGGCCGTCCTCGAACTGCCGTGGACCTTCCATCTGGTCAGCGTCGAATACGACGCTTGTACCCTTCGGCGCCGTCTCGCCGATATCCTGGGCGACCTTGCTGGGCTTGTTGGCCGAGCCCTGCCATCAGGGTGTCTCGACCGCGTCCGCATCGACCTCGGACAACTCGGCGAGGGATATGGCACCCCCACGCCAGCATCGGTTCAGGCGGCAGCTCTCTTTGCCCGGCATGAGGCGCTGATGCTTGAACAGACCTACGTGGCCAAAACCTTCGCCGGGCTTCTGAAGCTGGCGGAAGACCGCATCATTTCGCCCGATGACGCGGCCTGCATCCTGCACACCGGCGGCACGCCGGCGATTTTCGAACAGGGCTGATCTGACTGCCCCGATCCGCGCACACGCCTTCGTTCAAACGGGGCGCTCATCCAGCTGTGCGGAGCGCTGGAATCTGGCCGAAGTTGCCGCTGCTACGCTGGGTCGAAGATCTGGCTGGCTCGGCACGAATGCATACCAGCACATGCAGGACGAGCCGCAAAACAACCATGCCGGTCCCGGGCAAGGCCGATCCCCAGGCGGGGCTAAATAACTGAACTTCAAGGAAGGTTCGTGGTGGGTGATGTAGGGCTCGAACCTACGACCCGCTGATTAAGAGGCACCTTTTATCGTTGATTTCAAACGCTTTTCTCACAAACCGAGGGAAAAGCGATGGTCCACAAATCAGACACTTACAGCCGATTTGCAAACCGATCCCCGCCCCGTTCGCCCCTCCGCGAGGTGGCGCCATGAGCGAGCACAACCAGCAATTCGACAGCTTTGACCAGTGGGTGAGCAAGGCGTCGTCGTGGCTCACCGGCCGCTGAGATCGCGGGGACGGTCGGGGATGCCAACCTTAAAATAGGCCAGACCGGAGTGACGCAGGAGGGCGTCGAGTATGTGGTCGTGTCGGCAAACGACATGAGCAAGGCGGCTATGACAACCGGCGGCTTCGCAGGCTTGGCCTCAACGGTATTGCTGGAGACGAAGGAGCCCCGCGCCCAAAGGCCAGCTTCTGCTGCCCTGCGGTTGACGAGGCCCTGAACCTTCTTCCCGCCAGCGTTCACCCATTTCATCAGCTCGCCAGGGACCGCGTCGTAGTTGCCCGCATTCAGCTTCTTGAGCAGGGTTGAGGTCGCAAAGCCGCCCTTCCCCTCGCCCACGTTGAAGGCGAACGACACGAGCGCGGCGAACTGGTTGTCATTGAGATTGACCTTGACGAGGCGTTCAACGGCGCGCTCGAAACGGTCGAGGTCATCCATCAGCAAGCGCTCGGCGCGCACAGCGCTGATCGTCATGCCGGGTATCACATGGGCGCCGGTCGAGCCGTAGCCGATGGTCCAGACCGCAGCTACGTCCTTGTAGGCCGTGAGCTTGACGCCTTCCCATTGCTTCACAAGCTTCAGCCCTTCGGCGTTGATGCGGCGTGTCATGTCTGTGCTCCGGGCAAAGAAAAACCCGCCGGTTAGGGCGGGCTGGGGGAAAGCCGCCTCGGAGGGCGGCGTTAGCTGAACAAGTGCCGGCTGCGTCAGGCAGCGAAAGCGAGGCCGGTCTGCCCCGGTTGGGGCGACCTTTTGCTGAACTTCTGGTGCGGTTGGTTATTCGGCCGGCGCCAGCTCAACCCGGCTTGTCTTATCTCGCCATACCCTCCAGCGCTGGATGATCTGTTTACCCTTCCGGTCAGACCATAGCTCGACGGTGACATGGAGCCCCCACGCGACCGCAAGCGCACCTACAGTAACGATTACCAGAGACACCAGAGGCGAGGCGCCCCAATCGATCAGAAGCCGGAGTGCGGCATAACCCGCTACCCCATGCACAACATAAAGAGGATACGAGATATCGGCAAAGAACTCCCCGATTTTCGTCCTTTTGAACAACAACGGGCAGCTCGCGGCGAACGCAAAAACTATCAGCGCCGCCCCATAACTCCAGGCTGTTGGGAGTAGCGCATTGAATATAGTGCCATTGAGCGCGGCGATATAAACTAAGAAAAGCGCGGCGACGAGGAACGCCATCTGTTGCGGGTTGACGCGTCCAACATGGGCGTAGTGGAAAGCCACCCCGATGAACATGTAGACCAGATACGGTCCCGAAAGCATGCCGGCCAGAGCGATCGGATAATGCTGCGCGGCCGGCGAAGCCCCGACCAAGATGCACATCGCCAGCAAGACGATTGGCGCCACAAAAACGAAAAGCGACATTCGGCGGAACCATCCGGCCAGGAGCGCGCAGATGACGTAAAACTTCATCTCGACCTCAAGCGTCCAGATGATGCCGTCTATGTTGCGCGACCATAGAATATCGCGGAGCCCGGGCATGTAGTGGATAGCCACCTCGTTCAAAGAGAAGGGCCACGGGCGCAAAAAATACTGCGACATCGCCCAGATCGCCGCGAGAGAGATCGAAAAACCGACCATGTAAAGCGGTACGATGCGGAAAAGCCTGCCAACCAAGAACTCGCCGGCGCCCTGCCTGCTGAGGGAGAACGGGATCACGAAGCCGCTGATTAGGAAGAACAGGGCGACGCCGAACGCCCCCCAATTGAACTGCGGGACGACAAAGAGCCAGGCCAGATACGACGGCAACGTCACGGAAGCGTCGGGGGCGTTGATAAGGTCCCCGACGGCTTTGGGGTTGAGCCAGAAAATCCCGAAATAGTGGGAAATGAGAACGCTGAGCGCGGCATAACCCCGCAGCGTTTGGGCATAAGGTACACGCGAAGAGTGCTGCAAATGCGAAGCCCCTTTGATGCACTCGAATGCCACAAACGTTGCCCGGCCGCAACGTCTCACACAGTTGCGGCACCGGTTGTCGACGCAATGAACGTCCCGCCGTTCCCTATCCAGTTCACGGTCGCAGACTGCGCCCCGGCTTGTACCAAACTACTCAGACCGTTCCCGTAGCTGAACATGTTGGAATTAATATTGCGGTTAGATGTGCCAAGGGAGGCAAACCCATTCCCATTATTGTCTCTGAGTGTGGTCTGCGATGTCGAGTTATTGGTGCAGTCGGTCATGACAAGACCCGTACCAGTACACCGTTCAACATGAGTCTCGGACAAGTGAACACTTTCGCACCGGATCATTCTTACGCCTGCCACTGATGCAGGCGCCCCTACAACATCTCTGGCCCCGAATACGCTTGTTTTCGAGAGTCGAGCTTTTGTCACGTCCTCGAGAGTAATGCTGTCACCCAATGTAAGATGGACCCCAAGCCCATCGCTAACAACATTGAACACGTTAGAAATGTATACGCCAAGACCGCAAGTGAAATCCACCAAAACCCGATTAAGCCAAACCGAGGCGTTTAGGCCACTAGGGGGGTCTCCTGAAATGACGATTGGAATGCTCCCGGGTGTGTATGTCGGCGTGGTGGTGCCGCAGCCGCCTCGACCTGCGCCGGCCGCTGCGCCATGAACGGGGCCATTACGCCTGAACCGCCGCGGGAATTCTCGACGACGTGCTGAAGGCTGGACAGGCCCGCCGCAGAACCGTTCGAGACCTGATTGACAGCCTCGGGCCAAGTCAGCGCAACACCGCGCTGCTGGGCGGCCTCCATCAACTGCCCCGCCCTAACCATGGTTGCGTCGTCAACGCCCTGCAATGCGCCAGATAGCGCTTTCTCGGCCGTCGCCGGTCGAGTTGCGACGGTCGAGGCTACGCTGCCGCCGATGCCGCCAAAGATGCGCGCGACGGGTTCCAACGATGGAGCGAACTTGCGCGCCATCTGCCCGAGCGTCTCAGAAGTGACCGCGGGCACCACGACACCACCGACAATCTTCTGGAAGATTGAGCCTGGCGACAGAAGCCCGGGCGCGAACTCGCCCAGCGTTCGGATATATTCCCCCTCGGGGGTTTTCGGATCATACTTGATGCCGGGGACAGCCTTTGCCGCGTAATCAACCAGTTTCTCACCAGAGGCCACTTGGCCCAGGTCAGGAATCCTAAAGATCCCGTCCTTTTTGGTGGCCTCTGTCGATGGCGGCTCATCAGGCACCGCTAGAGAGCCTGTTTTGGCATAATTGACGGCGCGCCCTACTGTCTGATCAGCGGCCCAATGCCCGCCCTTCCGCGCATAATCCACGATCGTCCCCGGCAGCCCGGGCAACCCCAGCAATCCGCGGGCAACGGCAGAGGGAGCCGCTTTGGCCATGTCCTCGCCTACACCGGGCTTCTGGCTGCCAACGGCCGGGAAAGCCGCCCACGGGTCAGCCGCCGCGGCCTTCGGCGTCTCTACAACGGGGAATGCATCCCAAGGTCCAGCCATTAGGGTACCGGAGCGCCGCGTCCGCCACGGGGGACCAGAGCGCCGCGTCCGCCACGGGGTACCGGAGCGCCGCGTCCGCCACGGGGGACCAGAGCGCCGCGTCCGCCACGGGGGRCCAGAGCGCCGCGTCCGCCACGGGGTACCAGAGCGCCGCGTCCGCCACGGGGGACCAGAGCGCCGCGTCCGCCACGGGGTACCGGAGCGCCGCGTCCGCCACGGGGGACCAGAGCGCCGCGATGGCGAGCGGCTACGAAG
>NZ_JBFTZN010000001.1:0-88477 GCF_056406775.1 Allobosea sp. P1_A7 | reverse complement strand
CTTCAGCAGCGTCTCGGTGCCGCCATAGAGCGGCCGACTGTGGATGACGGTGTCGCCCGGGCGCAGGAAGGCGAAGCAGGTCGTTGCGATGGCCGCCATGCCGCTGGCGAAGACCGCGCAGCGTTCGGCCTCGTCCCAGATTGCCAGGCGATCCTCGAGGATCTCCATGTTTGGATGGTTGAAGCGCGAATAGACCAGGCCGGACTTCTCGCCGGGCTTGAGCTGGCGGCGCCCCGAGGTGAGGTCGAAGAAATCCTTGCCCTGCTGGGCGCTCTCGAAAACGAAGGTCGAGGTCAGGAAGACCGGCGGCTTGAGCGAACCCTCCGACATCGCCGGCGAGTAGCCATAGCCCATCATCAGCGTCTCGGGATGGAGCTTGCGGTTGGCGATGCGGTCCTTGTGATAATTGTCCTGGCTCATCGCACTCTCCTCTGCCGGTCAGGCTGCCGACCTTGCGGCACCAGAAAGGCAGGTTAGGCCGATCCGCGCGGCATTGCATGAATGATCCCGTCGGGATTACATCCCGTTTGCGCATCTTCCTGCTCAGATATCGAATTCGAGGAGCATCTTATGCTCGATACGACAGACCGCCGTATGCTTGCCGTGCTGCAGGAGGACGGACGCATCACCAATCAGGACCTGTCACAGAAGATCGGCCTGTCGCCGACGCCCTGCCTGCGCCGGCTGAAGCGACTGGAAGAGACGGGCGTGATCAGGGGCTATGCCGCGGTCGTCGATCCCAAGGCCTATGGCCTACCCTTCAGCGTCTTTGTCTCGATCCGCCTGAGCCAGCAGACCCAGGAGCATATCAGCGAGTTCGAGAAGGCCGTCGAGAGCTGGAACGAGGTCGCCGAGTGCTACCTGATGACCGGGTCTCAGGATTACCTGTTGCGGGTGCTGACGGACGGGATCGAGGGCTATGAGCGCTTCCTGAAGCAGAAGATCACGCGGCTGAAATGCATCCACTCGGTCGAATCCAATTTCGCGATGGCGACTATCAAGAAGCGCAACGGCCTGCCACCGCTCTGAGCCCTATCTGCCGCCAAACAGCGCCTGCGCCGCCGCATTCGCCATCTTCCCCTGCTCGTGTCCGACGCCCGGCACGACGATTTCGCGCCATGGGCTGGCAACACCGAGGCGCTTGGCTTCTGCGGCTGCAACTCGCGTGAAATTCTCTCCACGCGCGAAGCGGTTGGGGCCTTGCGCCTCTGCGCCCCTGGACTTGTTGAGTTGCGGGTGGCCCGGGTCGGTATCCTGGTCGCCCAGCATGATCAGCGTCGGTTTGGCGAGGGCGGCCTTCGTGCTCGCCTCGGTCGCCGGCGTGCCGTCGAGCGAATAGGGGTAGCTGAAGCCGCCGGCCGCCTCTTTGCCGACAGGCAATGTGTAGTAGCCGGCGTTGGCGGTGACCGCTGTCGAGAACCGCGCCTCCGGCATCAGGATCGCCATGCGGTGGACGAACTGCGCCCCGGCTGAATGGCCAAACAGCACATAGCCCGTGTCCGTGACACGACTGCTCTTCAAGGCCTGGTCATAGAAGCGCTCGATGACCGAGTAGACCCATTTCGCCCGGTCCGGCTCCCCCTGGACTCCGCCCTGCTGATAGAGGCGTGTCGGAAAGCGCTCCTTGTCGAAATGCGGGGCGGCAATGATCAGGCCGTGCCGGTCTGCCGCCTCGACCCAGCTGTCGCGCGCCGACGCGGCGTTGCGCAGCAGTCCGTGCAGCGAGATCACCAGTGGGCAACGCTTGTCGGCGCAGGCCTGCGGCACATAGGTCTCGATGTTGATGGTCTCGGTACCGGTGGGCGAAACGTCCTCATGCAGGACATGCGAGCGCCCGGCTTCCTGGAACGGGGTCAGGTCATGCGCCTGCCCGGCCAGAGGCATGAGCACAAGCAGGCACGCAGCGCGCAACAACACTCGTGGCATCGGCGTCTCCCTGAAGGCAGCGCGATGCTGCCCCCAAGACGAACCGCTCCGCAAGCCTCAGGAGCCTGTACGGTCCATGGCGCGCCGCACCACCTGCGTCACTTCGCTGTCCGTCAGGAACAGATCATGCCTCAGCATGCTCCAGCCGCGGCCGGAAGTGTCGGCGACACGCACGCCCAGAGCCTCGAGCCGCGAGCGCTCGGCCGCGCCGGCCCGCGCCACGCCACCGGCGATACGCGAGGAGATGGCGAGGGCCCTGTCATCGGGGTCGATGATCAGGGTCATGCGCTGGGCAAGCGGACCCAGCCGCGAGACCGTCTGCTCGAACGCGTCGATGTCGATATCGGGCGATGCGAAGACGATCGAGCCGATCTGCGAGGAGACGTCGGCGGAGTCCCGGAGCTCCCGCAGGCCTTCCAGCGTCAGGAATGTGCCCATCGAATGCGCGACGATGTGGATGCGCCCCACGGTCGGGTTGGCGACGAGGGCGCGCAGGGCCTGGACGAAGCCCTCGCGCGACCACAGCGCGCTCTCGCGGTCATAGCCGTAGTCGAAGAGCTTGCCGCCGGAGGGCCAGGTGAAGAGCGCGGTGCGCCCCTGGAACTTCAGCGCATGCGAAAGCTGCCCGGCGCTGCGGGCGGCGGATTCGAATGTCTCGTTATAGCCGTGGACGTAGAGCAGCACGTCACGCCCGGTCGCAGCCTCGCCGAAGGCACGGGCCGCATTGGTCGAGGTCCGGTTGCTGACACCGACGACGCGCCAGTCGCTGCCGACGGTCGCCGCGACAACCCCGCGTCCCGGAGGGGAAAGCCGCGCTTCGGCGAAACTCAGGCCCGTGCCGCGATCCGGCCCGAAGAACGGCTCGCGGTCACCGAGAGACTTTCGCGTGGTCGCGACCAGGAGCACCGGCTCTCTGCCGAAAGGGGACGACTCCGCATGGGCCGTTTCCGAGAATGGCGAGATCGCCGCCTCTGTCTGCGCGCAGGCCGACAATGCGAGCGAAAGCAGCGCTGCAAGCGCAACGAAGCGACGGGAAGGGGCGTGCCGCGCAGCGGACATGGGCGATCGAGAATTCCAGTGTTGCAGGAATGCGGGCGGAAATGGCCAGCCCGGCCTTAAGGCCAAGCTAACGCGGCCATAATGGGGCAACCTTGCAGCAATCTTCGCGCAAGGCTCGCGCGTGTCCCTGGTGCAACAGCCGCTCTATTGCTGGATAATTGCAGCCGGGGCCGTGACCACGAGCTCCAGCGTGCCGCCGACGGTGCCGACCACGCCGCCGGCGATATCGCCCAGGCGATCGCCGAATTGAGGGCCGCGCATTGCGATTCCCCTGTCCGCCTGCAGCCGCTTGCCGATCATCTGGACGACCTTGGGTGAGGCGGCGAACTTGCCGTGGTTGAGACTGTCGCTGGTCGAGACTTCGGACAGATCGATGATATCGACCCCGGATTTCGCCAGCTCCGCGACCGTATCCTTGTCGCTCGCGGAGATCGCCCCCAGGCGCTTCTTGTCGCCGGCGAAGCGGCGCGAAAATTCGAGCGCCTTGTCGTCGGCCGAGACAAAGACCGTCACCGGCGTCTTGATCTCGCGCATCACGGTCTTGAACACATCGAGATCGACATCGGGCGCAGCCAACATGACGTTGCGGAGCTTTCCGCCGAAATTGCCGTCGCCGCGAATGGATGCCTGCCGCAGGGTTTCCAGCGTCAGCTGCGTTCCCATGGAATGGGCGAGGATGTCGATGCGGCTCGGACCGAGGTCCTTGGCGATCGCGCGCAGGTTCATCTCGAGGAAATCGCGGGAATAGAAGGCGCTTTCCCGGTCGTAAGGGTAGGCCAATAGCTGCCCGCGCGAGGGCCAGGTGAACAGCACCGGCACGCCCTTGAAATCCGAGTCATGGACGATCTGGGCGAAACGATAGGCCGCATCGGCAAAGCTCGTGTTGTAGCCGTGAACGAAGACGAGGACCTCGCGCTCCTTTGCCGGCCTTGCCGCGATCTCGCGCCGGACGCGCGCGACAATCGGGGAGAGGTCGATCCGCTCCACCGAAGTCACCGCGAAATGCTCGGCCGGGTTGGTCTTGCCGTAGCTGCCGGGAAGCTCGAGCTCACCCGACTTGTGCGCCTTCGGCACCGAGATATCGATCTTGGCGAAGGAGAGGTGTTGTCCCCGTTCTCCGGTGAAATATTGCGGTTCCGCCCCCATCTCACGGGTCGAGGCCACGAAAATCCGCACGGTCCCGACGATACCGGCTGGATTGACGCTGGTGAGCGACAGGTCTCTGGGCGGGCCGCCGCATGCCGCGAGGCCAAGTGGAGCCAGCAAGGCCAGCGCAATCAATCGAACCCGGAACGCCGCACGCATCATGACCGATCTCGTCTCATTGACGTTGCGGATGTTCAAGAGGCGCGGATGACACAGTGATGACCGAACTCGCGGCTTGTCGCCCGAGCCCAAGGCTTGCTAGGTGCCTGTCATGGCTGACGTCTCCACCCTCGCCGATGCAATTCTCTCCGGTGAACGGGCCGCCCTGGCGCGTGCCATCACGCTCGTGGAATCCCGCCGGGCCGATCATCGCAGGCAGGCCCATGCCCTGATCCAGCAGGTGCTGCCGCACACCGGAAAATCGATCCGGGTCGGCATCACCGGCGTTCCCGGGGTCGGCAAGTCGACCACCATCGATGCACTCGGCACCTACCTGACAGGGCTCGGTCACAAGGTCGCCGTGCTGGCGGTCGATCCATCCTCGACGCGGAGCGGCGGTTCGATCCTGGGTGACAAGACGCGGATGGCCCGCCTTGCCATCGACCCCAGCGCCTATATCCGCCCCTCCCCGTCTTCCGGCACGCTCGGTGGCGTCGCAGCCAAGACGCGCGAAACGATGCTGCTCTGCGAGGCCGCCGGCTTCGACGTCATCCTGGTCGAGACGGTGGGCGTCGGCCAGTCGGAGACCGCGGTCGCCGATCTCACCGATTTCTTTCTCGTGCTGATGCTGCCCAATGCCGGCGACGAATTGCAGGGCATCAAGAAGGGCATCATCGAGCTCGCCGACATGATCGCCGTCAACAAGGCGGACGGCGCCGGAGCCGTGGCGGCGAAGGCCGCAGCGGCGCAGTACCGCGCGGCCCTGCACATTCTCGCTCCCGTATCGAGCGTCTGGCCCACTCCGGTGGTGACGGTCTCGGGGCTGACGGGCGATGGGCTCGACGCGCTCTGGGCGAAGGTCGAGGATCATCGCCAGCGGATGGGTGCGAGGAACCTGATCCAGGAGAAGCGTCGCCAGCAGGACGTCAAATGGATGTGGGCCATGGTCGAAGACCGCCTGCGCGCCAGGCTCCGCCATGATCCCGTCCTCAAGGCACGGACCCCCGCGCTTGAAGCAGCCGTCGGGGCAGGAGAACTCAACCCCACCCTGGCGGCCGACGAGATCGCGCGGGCGCTCGGCCTTTGAGGTGAGTGATCGCGACGGATGGGGCTGGCCGGCCGGCGCGCGGGCCTGAAACGGCACAACCAGGCCGGCACGCGGCTTGTAAGCCTGCGGCGTCATGGAGGCCCTCATGGCGATTTCTCGACGTTCCCTGCTGGCCGCGACCGGTTTTGGGACAGCAGGATCCGTTGTTCCGGCGGCGGCACAGCAGGCACCGCGGAGCGAACCGGCGCGCGCGCTCGGTCAGCTCGGACTGGAGGCTACTCATTTCGGACTGCGCCCCGGCTCCTCCGACGATCAGTCGCGGCCACTTCAGAATGCGCTTGCGGAAGCGGCCAGGCGCGGCGCGCCCTTGCTGCTGCCGCCGGGGCGCTACCGCGTGTCCAACGTCATCCTGCCCGAGGGCTCACGGCTGGTCGGTGTCCCCGGCGCCACGCAGCTCGTCGCGGCGCAAGCAGGCCCGCTGCTCATCGCCCGCCGCATCAAGCGCACGGCGCTGACAGGGCTCAGTCTCGACGGGCTCGACATCCGCGCCAGCGAGCGAGCCGGACTTGTGGCAGCCGAGGAGGTCCTGGAGCTCACCCTGAATGAATGCGAGTTCGCCAATGCGGGCTCGGTCGGCCTCGTCCTGACCCGAACGGCGGGGCGGATCCAGGCCAGCAGGTTTCGCAGCATGCGCGAATCGGCGCTGTTCTCGCTCGATTCGCGCGGGCTTTCGATCGAAGGCAACCAGATCGAGGATTGCGGCAATAACGGCATCCAGATCTGGCGCAGCCAGGCGGGCGACGACCAGTCGCTCATTCGCGGCAACCGGATCAACCGCATCCGTTCGGATTCCGGCGGCGACGGGCCCAATGGCAACGGCATCAGCCTGTTCCGCGCCGGCGGCGGCGTCATCGAGAGCAACAGCCTGCGCGACTGCGCGCTGACCTTCATCCGGAACAACTCCGGTTCGACCGTCCAGATCATCGGCAACCAGGGCAAGCGCTGCGGCGAGACCGCGCTCTATTCGGAATTCACCTTCGAGGGCGCCATCATCAGCGGCAATCTGCTGGAGGATTGTGCCATGGGCATAAACGTCACCAATCTCGACCACGGTGGGCGGCTTGCCGTCGTCGCCAACAATATCATCCGCAACGCCCAGAAAGGTTATGCCCCGAAGGGCAAGGAGCCGGTCGGGGGCATGGGCGTGCATGTCGAGGCGGAGGCCGCCGTGACCGGCAATGTCGTGGAGAATGCCAGCGATGTCGGCATCTCGCTCGGCTGGTCCTGGGCCATGCGCAACCTCGTGGCCCCCGGCAACATCGTTCGCAAGACCGGGATCGGCATCTCGGTCTCGCTGGTGCCGAAGGAACGCAACGCCCTGATCGCCAACAATGTCATTGCGGACGCGAAGCTCGGTGCCGTCCTCGGCACCGAATACGGCACGATCGTCACTGGCGACCTGACGCAAGGCGCTGACAAGCGGGCGACCGGCATCCGTGTCGAGAACAACGCGGTGAGCTGAAGCACCGGCCCGAAAGTGGATAGCGGTTCTTCGGGAAGGCCGACGCGATCATGAAAGGGTAGACGATCGGACCGGATACGATATCCGATCCGACGATTTAAGCGCTGGCTGCCGCCCTCACCCGCCCGACCTCGATGCCGTTCCAGTTCTTCAGAACGCTTTCGCGCAGCGGCGCAAAACTCGCCGCCTCCGTCTCGCTCATCGGCAGGAAGCGTCCGATCAGCGAGGCCATCACCACCTCGGCCGCGCGCCCTGCCCCGTCATCGCATTTCAGCGCAATGCCGAGCCCGAGTTCCGGAATCGCGCCGCAATAGACGCCTTCCGCGCCGGTCTTGATGAAGATGCGCTCGCGCAGGAGTTCCATCGCGCGCGTGTCGAACCGGCCGGTTCCCGCGACCATGAAGGGATGAGCAGCGACCGCCTTGCGGATGCGCAGTGCGGCCTCGGCGCGCTTCGGCCCAAGCCCGTGGCCGGAGCCGAGACGGGCGAAGCCCAGCGCCAGCGACGTCAGCGGCACGGCATAGGTCGGAATCGAGCAGCCGTCGGTGCCCATGAGATCGGCGGAGTGGGCCGCGCCTGTCACCTCTTCGAGCGCGCCGCGCACCGCCTTCTGGACGGCGTGGCCGGCCTTGACGTAGCCGGTCGGGTCCTCATCCAGGCCGCAGGAGAGGCAGACGAAACCGGCATGCTTGCCCGAACAGTTGTTGTTGAGAGCGGTCGGTTCCTGGCCTGCCTTGGAGATGGCGCGCGCCGCAGCCTCGTTCATCGGCCAATGCGCACCGCATTCGAGGCAACCGGCATCGCGACCGGCTTTCTTCAGCATGCCGAGCGAGGTTTCGGCATGAGCCGGCTCGCCGGAATGCGAGGCGACGGCAAGCGCGATCTCGGCTTCGGTCAAACCGTAGCGGTCGGCAGCGCCGCTCTCGAACAGCGGCAAGGCCTGGATCGCCTTCACCGCCGAGCGCGGGAACACGGGGCGCTCGACATCCCCCAGCGAAAGCACCACAGCGCCGTCCGCATCGACCACGATTGCAGCGCCGCGATGGCGCGATTCGACGACGGCGCCGCGCATCACCTCGGCAAGAACGGGGTTTTCCATAACGATCTCCAGGCTCGCAGAGGCCATGCACATGGTGCCCAGCCTTGTGGCGTTTGCGTCTCGACCTGTCAAAAGCCATAGCGCAGACTGGCGTGGCCTGCGATTCAGGACGTGGTCCGCAGCCGCAGAGCCGGAGAAGCCGAGCCAGCCATGTCGACGGATTACGAGACAGAATACAATAACCGCGCCCGCGTGCCGGAGCATCCTGGAATCATTGCCGGCTGGCAGGCGGACGCCGCGGCCTATCGCGGTATCGCGGTCAGCGAACTCGGCATCTCCTATGGCCCGGGCGAGCGGCAACATTACGACCTGTTCAAGCCCGAGGCGGTCAAGGGCAACGCCATCGTGCTCTTCATCCATGGCGGCTACTGGCAGGCGCTCGACCGTTCCTATTTCTCGCATATGGCGCGCGGCGTGAACCGGCTCGGCGTCCCCATGGCGGTCGCGGGCTACGATCTCTGCCCACAGGTCGAGCTCGGCCACATCGTCTGGGAGCTGCAGCAGGCGGCGGCGGCCCTCTGGCGGCAGTTCAACCGGCCGATCGTGGCATCGGGCCATTCGGCGGGCGGGCATCTCGCCGCCTGCCTGCTCGCCACCGACTGGAAGAATGTCGACCCCGACCTGCCGGACCAGCTGGTGCCGGCAGCCTATGGCATCTCCGGCCTCTACAACCTGAAGCCCCTGACCGAGACCAGTATCAACAAGGCGCTCGGACTCGACATGGAATCGGCCGAGCGGGAGAGCCCATTGTTCTGGCCGGCCCCCTCGGGATTGCTGATGGACGCCGTGGTCGGCGGGGCCGAGAGCGATGAATACCTGAAGCAGAGCCGCCGCATCACCGATGTCTGGGGCCTGGAAGGCGTCAGGACGCACTATGGCGAGATCGACGGCGCGAACCATTTCACCGTCCTTGCCGATCTTCCCGACCCCGAAAGCGCAATGAGCAAGCGCCTCGCCGAACTCGCAGGCGCTTGATCTTCCGGCGCGAGGCTCTATCCAGAGGGACAGGATTTTCGGAGCGCGTGATGCAGACCTTCTTCGTCGAGATCAAATGCAAGCTCGGCAAGACCTATGAGGTCGCCAGCGAACTCGCCGATCGCGAGATCGCCTCGGAGATTTATTCGACCGCCGGCAATTACGACATCCTGGCCAAGTTCCACGTCGCCGCGGATGTCGATATCGGCCATTTCGTAGCGCAGAAGGTGCAGTCGATCCCCGAGATCGCCGACACGCACACGATCATCACCTTCAAGGCGTTCTGAGGCCCTTTACCGACCTCATCCTGCCACGTGCAGGCATGCTCCGGCCCTACGAATCCGTGGAGAAGGACATTCTCCACGCGGAGGCTGCTGGCCATGCCGGCACCGATCCGCCAAAATATCCACTGAACTCGGGAGGTTCTTTCAATGAGAAACGTCGCTACATTCGCCAGCCGCGCCGCCATGGCCGCGGCGCTGTCTCTGGTCGCGGGTGGCGCTGTCGCGCAGGAATTGCGCATCGGCATCTCGGCCGAGCCGAGCGCGATGGACCCGCACTATCACAACCTGACCCCCAACAACATGCTGGCCCGGCACATCTACGAGCCGCTGGTCGGCCAGGACGCCTCGCAGCGGCTGGTGCCCAGCCTCGCCGAAAGCTGGAACGCGATCGACGACACGACCTGGGAGTTCAAGCTCCGCCAGAACGTCAAGTTCCATGACGGCTCGCCCTTCACCGCCGACGACGTGCTCGCGACGTTCCAGCGCGCGCCGAACGTGCCCAAGAGCCCCTCGAGCTTCTCGGCCTATGTCCGCGGCAAGGAGATCAGCAAGGTCGACGACTACACGATCCGCATCAAGACCGCCGCGCCGGCGCCGCTGGTGCCGACCGATCTTTCGACCTTCGGCGTCATCTCCGCCAAGTGCAAGGACACCACCACCGAGGAATTCAACGCCGGTAAATGCGCGGCGGGCGGCACCGGCCCCTACAAGCAGGCCGAGTTCGTCTCGGGCGACCGCGTCGTCATGACCGCCAATGACAGCTGGTGGGGCGGCAGCAAGGATCTCTGGAAGAAGGTGACGTTCCGTATCGTCACTTCGGCGCCCACCCGGGTCGCGGCCCTGCTCGCCGGCGATGTCGACATGATCGAAGCCGTTCCGACCTCGGATGTCGCCAAGCTCAAGGGCGACAAGAACCTGAACGTCGTCAGCCAGGTCTCGAACCGCGTGGTCTATTTCCACATGGACCATTTCCGCGACGTCTCGCCCTTCATCAAGGGCAAGGACGGCTCCGAGATCAAGAATCCGCTGAGGGATGTCCGCGTCCGCAAGGCGCTGTCGATGGCGATCAATCGGCCGGGCATCGTCGAGCGCATCATGGAGAAGGAGGCGATCCCCGCCGGCCAGCTCCTGCCCGATTCATTCTTCGGCACCTCCAAGAACCTGAAGCCGGTCGCCTTCGATCTCGCCGGCGCCAAGAAGCTGCTGGCCGAGGCCGGGTACCCGAACGGCTTCAAGATGAAGATGCACGGGCCGAACGGGCGCTACACCAACGACACCAAGATCATCGAGGCCGTCGCCCAGATGTTCGCGCGGCTCGGCATCGAGACCGAGGTCGAGACGCTGCCCCCGGCCAACTTCTTCACCCGCGCTTCGCAGGGCGCAGCGGGCAATGTACCGGAATTCTCCTTCATCCTCGTCGGCTGGGCCGCCGGAACGGGCGAGTCCTCGGACTCGCTCAAGGCGCTGCTTGCGACCTTCAACCCGCAGAAGGGCATGGGAGCGACCAATCGCGGCCGCTACTCCAATCCGGCCTTCGACGCGAAGGTCGAGGAAGGCCTGCGCACGGTCGACGACAAGAAGCGCGATGCCATCTTCGGCGAGGCGATGGAGATCGGCATGAACGATGTCGGGCTGATCCCGACACATTTCCAGCTCAACACCTGGGCTGCCCGCAAGGGCTTCAAGGTCGAGCCGCGCTCCGACGAGTACACGCTCGCGACCTCCGTCACCAAGCAGTGACCGCGTCGGCGGATTGACGTCGTTCCCGGGCTCAGGCCCGGGAACCTCTCGCCGATGACCGCTGGTCACCGAAGGGTCGGAGCAAACCCGGCCACGCTGTTTTGAGCGCTGCGTTCGCGCACACCATCCCGCTCGCGAAGGAACCAACCCGATGGCTGCCTTCATCCTTCGTCGCCTGGCGCAGGCCCTCTTCGTCATCGGCGCGATGCTGGTCATCGTCTTCTTCGGCGTGAACGTCGTCGGCGACCCGATCTACATGCTCGTCTCGCCGGAGATGAACCAGGAGCAGATCGCCGAAACGGCCCGCTCGCTCGGCCTCGACCGACCGATCTGGGAACAGTTCCTGATCTTCCTGAAGAATGCCATGCAAGGCGATCTCGGCCGCTCCTTCGTGCATGGCGAGTCCGCGATCAAGCTCATCCTGTCGCGCATGCCGGCGACGCTGGAACTCGCCCTTGTCGCGCTCTTCATGGCGATCGTGATCGGGCTGCCGCTTGGCCTCTATGCGGGGCTGAAGCCGGAGAGCAAGGCCTCGCGCGCGATCATGGCGATCTCGATCCTCGGCTTCTCGCTGCCGACATTCTGGGTCGGGCTGATGCTGATCCTCGCCTTTGCCGTCGGATTGGGCTGGTTCCCCGCCACGGGCCGGGGCGAAACCGTCTCCGTCTTCGGCATCGAGACTTCGCTGCTGACGCTCGACGGCTGGCAGCATGTGGCCCTGCCGGCGCTGAACCTCGCACTGCTCAAGATCTCGCTTGTCATCCGCCTGGCACGGGCCGGGGCACGCGAGGCGGCCCTGATGGACTATGTCAAATTCGCCCGTGCCAAGGGCCTTTCACAGAGCCGGATCATCGGCGTCCACATCCTGAAGAACATCATGATCCCGATCGTCACAGTGCTCGGGCTCGAATTCGGCTCGCTCGTCGCCTTTTCCGTGGTGACGGAGACGATCTTCGCCTGGCCCGGCATGGGCCGCCTCCTTCTGGAGGCGATCACCCGGCTCGATCGACCGGTCATCGTCGCCTATGTCATGGTTGTCGTCGTGCTGTTCGTGACGATCAACCTGCTGGTCGATCTCGTTTATTCCGCGCTCGATCCGCGCGTCCGCCTGACGGAGGCCAGCACGTGAGCGAGACCAGTCTGCCCACGGTCACGACGACCCCGACCGCGCCGGCCAGGGAAGAGACGCCGCTGCGGCGCTTCGTCCGCAGCTTCATCGAGGATCGCGTTGCGCTGATCGGCCTCCTGGTCTTCGCGACGATCGTGCTGCTGGCGCTCGCCGCGCCGCTGATCGCCCCGCAAAACCCCTATGACCTCGCGGCGGTCGATGTGATGGACTCCCGCCAGCCGCCAGGCGCCGTGGCCGGCGAGGGCTTTACGATGTGGCTGGGCTCCGACGGTGTCGGCCGCGATCTGCTCTCCGGCATTCTCTACGGCCTGCGCATTTCGCTGATGGTGGGGGCCTTCTCCGGGCTGATTGCCGCGACCGTCGGCATGACCGTCGGACTGATCGCCGCCTACGCCGGCGGCAAGGTCGAGACCGTGATCATGCGGCTCGTCGACCTGCAACTATCGCTGCCCTCGGTCCTCGTCGCGCTGATCCTGGTCGCTGCGCTCGGCAAGGGCGTCGACAAGATCATCATTGCCCTCGTCATCGTGCAATGGGCCTATTACGCCCGCACCGTCCGCGGCTCCGCGCTGGTCGAGCGCCGCAAGGAATATGTCGAAGCGGCGCAGTCGCTCGGCCTCTCCCATGCGCGCACCGTCTTCCGCCATATCCTGCCGAACTGCCTCGCCCCGGTCATCGTGATCGCGACCGTGCAGACCGCGCATGCGATCTCGCTGGAGGCGACGCTCTCGTTCCTCGGAGTCGGCCTGCCGCAGACGGAGCCCTCGCTCGGCGTGCTGATCGCCAACGGCTTCCAGTACATGATCTCGGGCAGCTACTGGATCTCGGTCTTCCCCGGCCTCGCCTTGCTCATGACCATCGTCTCGATCAACCTGGTCGGCGACAGGTTGCGCGACGTGTTGAACCCGCGCCTGGAGAAGTGAAGCCATGAGCGATCACGTGCTCCAGGTCAGCGATCTCAAGACCCATTTCTTCACCCGCGCCGGCACGGTGAAGTCGGTCGACGGGGTCTCGTTCCATGTCCGTCGCGGGGAAGTGCTCGGCCTGGTCGGCGAATCCGGTTCGGGCAAATCGGTCACCGGCTTCTCGATCATGGGGCTGATCGATCCCCCCGGCCGCATTGTCGAGGGCTCGATCAAGCTCAACGGCAAGGAGCTCGTCGGCCTCGGGGAGGACGAATTCCGGAAGGTCCGCGGTCGCGAGGTCGCGATGATCTTCCAGGATCCGATGATGACGCTGAACCCGGTCCTGCGCATCGACACGCAAATGATCGAAGCCGTCACCGCCCACGAGAAGGTCTCGCACAAGGCAGCGCGGGCCCGCGCCCGGGATGCCCTCGCCAAGGTCGGCATCCCCTCGCCCGAAGAGCGGTTGAATGCCTATCCGCACCAGTTCTCGGGCGGCATGCGCCAGCGTGTCGCAATCGCGATCGCGCTGCTGCATCGTCCACCGCTGATCATTTGCGACGAGCCGACCACCGCGCTCGACGTCACCATCCAGAGCCAGATCCTTGCCGAGATGCAATCCCTCTGTGCCGAAACCGGGACTGCCCTGGTCTGGATCACCCATGACCTCGGCGTCGTCGCCGGGCTCGCCGACCGGATCGCGGTGATGTATGCCGGCCGCATCGTCGAGGCGGGCGCGGTCGATCCCGTGCTCGACACGCCCTTGCACCCCTATACCGCCGGCCTGCTCGGCTCGCTGCCGAGCGAGGGGGAACCTGGTGAGATGCTGCGCCAGATCAGGGGCTCGACGCCTTCGCTCGCTCGCCTGCCGCAGGGCTGCGCCTTTGCCCCACGCTGCGACTACGCTCAGGGCGACTGCCTCACGATCGCGCCAGCCACGACGGCTTTCCCCGGCGAGCGCGGCGTGCGCTGTCATCATCCCCTGAGCGGAACCGGGGTTGCGGCATGAACGATACACCGATCCTCACCCTCGAAAGCGTCTCGAAGCGCTTCGCCAAACCGCTCGACGCGGCCGCGAAATTCGCGAACTGGTTCGGCGCCGGCAATACCGAAGAGGTCGTGCACGCGGTCGACAGCGTCGATCTCTCGATCCGGGCCGGCGAGGTCGTCGGGCTGGTAGGCGAATCCGGCTGCGGCAAATCAACGCTCGGACGGGTCGTCGCGGGGATTCACAAGGCGAGCGCCGGCCGCGTGAGCTGGCGCGGGCGCTATACCGACGAGATGGGCACCGAGGAGCGCCACGCTGCGACGCTGGCGATCCAGATGATCTTCCAGGACCCGATGTCCTCGCTCAACCCGCGCATGCGGGTCAGCGACATCGTCGGCGAAGCGCCCGTCGTGCACGGGCTGACGACACGCGCCGGCCAGGCGGATTATGTCGACGATATTCTCAATCGCGTCGGCCTCGACCCGACCTATAAGCGGCGCTATCCGCACCAGTTCTCGGGCGGCCAACGTGCCCGCATCGGCATCGCGAGAGCGCTGGCGGTGAAGCCGGAATTCCTCGTCTGCGACGAAAGCGTGGCTGCTCTCGATGTCTCGATTCAGGCCCAGGTCCTGAATCTTTTCATGAAGCTGCGCGACGAACTCAACCTGACCTACCTCTTCATCAGCCACGACCTCGGCGTCGTCCGGCACCTCTCGGACCGGGTCGTGATCATGTATCTCGGCCGTGTCGTCGAGGCCGCGCCCGCCGCCGCCCTCTTCAAGGGGCCGCAGCACCCCTATGCCCAGGCACTGCTCGCCAATGTGCCGACGATCACGGCTCGCAAGAAGCGTTTTGCGCCGGTCAGCGGCGAGATCCCCTCGCCGCTGCACCCGCCATCAGGTTGCCATTTCCACCCGCGCTGCCCGCATGCCGGGCCGCGCTGCAAGGCGGAGCGGCCGGCGCTGAAAACGATCGCGTCCGGCCATGTCGCGGCCTGTCACTTGCATGACGGCGGCGTCGGAGCGATGGCGGCCTGAAGCGATCCTGTCGTTTCGGTTGAATGATTGTTGCCCCCGGCACGCTTGACGGCACCGCGTTTCCGGGCGACCTCCAAGCTGATTTGGCCTTGGGCCGTGGAGCCAGGAACGCAGGACGATGAAAAGCACCTTGTCGACGGATCTTCGCTCGGGCGCGCTCGTCTACCACCGCCTGCCCCGGCCCGGTAAGCTCGAGATCCAGGCAACGAAGCCTCTCGGCAACCAGCGCGACCTGGCGCTCGCCTATTCTCCCGGTGTGGCTGCCGCCTGCGAGGCGATCGTCGACGACCCGGCGGAAGCCGCCGAACTGACCTCGCGCCAGAACCTCGTCGCCGTCATCACCAACGGCACGGCCGTTCTCGGCCTCGGCGATATCGGCCCGCTCGCCTCCAAGCCGGTGATGGAGGGCAAGGCGGTCCTGTTCAAGAAATTTGCGGGGATCGACTGCTTCGACATCGAGGTCGACCAGAAGAACATCGAGAAATTCGTCGATGTCGTCGCGGCGCTGGAACCGACCTTCGGCGGCATCAACCTCGAGGACATCAAGGGTCCCGAATGCTTCGAGATCGAGGAGCAGCTCAAGGTCCGGATGAACATCCCGGTCTTCCATGACGACCAGCACGGCACCGCGATCATCGTCAGTGCCGCGATCCTGAACGGGCTCGATCTCGCGGGAAAACAGATCGGCGACGTCAAGATCGTCGTCTCCGGCGCCGGCGCAGCCGCGCTTGCCTGCCTCAACCTTTTGGTCGAGCTCGGGGCCAGGCGCCGGAACATCTGGGTCACCGACCTTGAAGGCGTGGTCCACAAGGGCCGCAACACGCTGATGGACCGCTGGAAGGAGGTCTATGCGCAGGAGACCGATGCGCGGACGCTCAGCGACGTGATCGGCGACGCCGATGTCTTCCTCGGCCTGTCTGCCGCCGGCGTTCTGAAGCCCGAGATGGCCAAGCGCATGGCGGCGAGTCCGCTGATCCTGGCGCTGGCCAACCCGAACCCGGAGATTACGCCGGAGGATGCGCTTGCCGCACGTCCTGACGCGATGATCTGCACCGGCCGCTCGGACTATCCGAACCAGGTCAACAACGTCCTGTGCTTCCCCTACATCTTCCGCGGCGCGCTCGATGTGCACGCCACGACGATCAACGAAGCGATGAAGCTCGCCGCCGTGCGCGCGATTGCATCGCTGGCGCGGGAGGCCACATCCGACATCGCGGCGCGCGCCTATGGCGGCGAGTCGCAGACGTTCGGCGCGACCTCGCTGATCCCGAATCCGTTCGATCCGCGCCTGATCCTGCGCATTGCCCCGGCAGTCGCGCAGGCTGCGATGGATACGGGCGTCGCACGCAAGCCGCTGGCCGATATCGAGGCCTATCGCGAGGACCTGTCGCGCTTCGTCTTCCGTTCCGGCTTCATCATGAAGCCGCTCTTTGCGCAGGCGAAGGCCGACCCCAAGCGCGTCATCTACGCCGAGGGCGAGGATGAGCGCGTGCTGCGCGCCGCTCAGGTGGCGCTGGAGGAAGGCATGGCCGTGCCGATCCTGATCGGCCGCCCGAGCGTCATCGAAACCCGGGTGAAGCGCTTCGGCCTGACGATCCGGCCAGGCATCGATTGCGAGGTGATCAACCCCGAGGATGATCCGCGTTATCGCGACTACGTGCAGACCTATCTCGAGATCGCCGGCCGGCGGGGCATCACGCCGGAGGCCGCACGCGTGCTGGTGCGCACCAACAACACGGTGATCGCGGCACTCTCGGTGATGCGCGGCGAGGCCGATGCCATGATCACCGGCCTGGAAGGGCGCTTCCTGTCGCGGCTGCGGCACATCAAGGACATCATCGGGCTTGCGCCCGGCGCACGTGACATCTCGGCGATGACGCTGATCATCACCAACAAGGGCGCCTTCTTCCTGGCCGACACCCATGTGAAGCATGATCCGACCGCCGAGGAGATCGCCGACATGGCGGTGATCGCGGCGAGCCATGTCTCGCGCTTCGGCATCACGCCCAAGATCGCCCTGCTCTCGCATTCGGATTTCGGCGCGGCCGACACCCCCTCCTCGCTGAAGATGCGCAAGGCGGTCTGCCTGATCCGCGAGCGCGCGCCGGAACTCGAATGCGACGGTGAGATGGAGGCCGACACCGCCCTCCTGCCGATGGTGCGCGACAGGGTGCTGCCCTCCTCGCATCTCAAGGGCGTCGCCAATGTGCTGATCTTCCCGAATCTCGACGCCGCCAACATCGCCTACCAGTTCGCCAAGGTGCTCGCGGACGCGCTCCCGGTCGGCCCGATCCTGATCGGAGCGGCCAAGCCGGTGCATATCCTGACCGGTTCGGTGACGGCACGCGGCGTCGTCAACATGACGGCCGTGGCCGTGGTCGAGGCGCAGGAACGCGCTGCGGCTTCGCCAGCCTAGTCAGGAGGCGTTGCAGCGGCGCCGTTTCCTGCCATTCTGCGGTGCTCCGGCGGACCGGGATTGCGGGGAACAGGCCATGCGCATCACCAGGATGCTGCTGCGGCTCGCGGCTGTCATGCTTCCGATCCTGGCCGCGGCAGCGGCCAGCGCGCAGGAGCCCCTGCGCGAGGAGAGCACCTTCCTCCGGATCAAGCTCGACGGGAGTGACATCAGGCTCGAGGCGCTGATCGTCAGGCCGGAGCGTGCTGAGGGTCGCCTCCCGCTGGCGCTGATCACTCATGGCAAATCCTCGAGCAGCGTCAGCATGGGCGATTTGCGGGCGGCGTCCTACGCCACCGTCGCCCGGGATTTTGCCCGGCGTGGCTGGCTCGCTGCCGTCGTCATGCGTCGTGGCTTCGGCCAGTCGGACGGGCCCTTCCCGGCCTCGACCTCCTGCGCCGATCTCGATTTCACCAGCCGATTCGAGGCGGATGCCAGCGAACTCGAAGCCGCCCTGCGGGTGCTGCAACAGCGCGACGATGTCGACCCGGCGCGCGCCATTGCGGTCGGAGAATCGGCGGGAGGCGCGGCGGTCCTGGCGCTCGCCCAGCGCAAACCAGCGGGCTTGCGCGGCATCGTCAATGTCGCCGGCGGCCTGAATATCGACAGCTGTGTCGACAAGGCGCGCGATGCGCTGGTCGGCATCGTCAAGGGCTGGCAGGTGCCCGGCGCGCCACCACAGCTCTGGATCTATGCGAAAAACGACGAGCTGTTTCCGCCCGCGCTCGTCGACCGCATGCGCGGCGCCGCACGCGATGCCGGCGGCGATATCCGCTTCGTCGAGCTGCCCGAAGTCCGGCCCACTGGTCACCTGATCTTCCGTCACGGACAGGCCCGGTTCTTCTGGCTGCGCGAGGTGGACGCGTCGCTGCGTGCCTGGAAGCTGCCGACCTGGTCGCCTGCCCAGGCAAGGGAGCTCTTTGCCAAGCTGGGGCTGACGGCACGCGCCGCCGCATTCGAGCAGTATTTTGCAGCGCCCGGCGAGAAGGCGATGGCGCTCAGCCGGTCACGCAAGCATTTCCGCTACACCTTTGGCTCCCAGACGCTCGATCGCGCCAAGGAAGCGACGCTGAACGATTGCGCCAAGGCCGCTGGCGATTGCGTGATCGCCTTCGAGAACGACACGTTCATGCTGCCCTCCGGCGGCGCCCCGTAAACGAAAACGGGGATCAAGACTTTTCCTGCCTGCAAGTTTTTTTCCTGCTTGGCAGCGCGCGAGCAGCGCGCTCTACTCTCCCGGTCATGTCAGGAACAGGCAGGAAGACCTGCCCTCAGGGGAGTTTCGTCATGTTCAGGATCACGCGCCGCGCGGCGCCGCTCGCCATTGCCGCGGCTCTGGCGCTCGCCACCACCACGGTCGCACAAGCCCAGGTCACCTTCCATCGCGGCAACGACTCCGATCCCGAGACGCTCGACGCGCATAAGACCTCGACCGTGTCCGAAGCGCATCTGCTGCGTGATCTCTCCGAAGGGCTCGTCATCCACCACATCAACGGCACCGTCGTGCCCGGCGTGGCCGAAAGCTGGACGATCAGCCCGGACGGCAAGACCTATACGTTCAAGCTGCGCCCCAATGCGAAATGGTCGAACGGGGACGCGGTGAAGGCCTCGGATTTCGTCTTCTCGCTGCGGCGGATGGTCAATCCCGAGACGGGGGCGAAATACGCGAACATTCTCTATCCGATCCTGAACGCGGAGAAGATCAACAAGAGCGACGGGGGCGCGAAGCTTGCCGATCTGGGTGTAACGGCCGTCAATGACACGACGCTCGAGATCAAGCTGGAGCGATCGACCCCGTATTTTCTCGAATTGCTGACGCACCAGACCGGACTTCCGGTCCATCCGGCCTCAGTCGAGAAATTCGGTAGCGATTTCGTCAAGCCGGAGAACTGGGTTTCGAACGGCGCCTATGTGCTCAAGGAGTTCGTGCCGAACTCCCATATCAAGCTTGAAAAGAACAAGGCCTTCCACGACGCGGCCAACGTCAAGATCGATACGGTGATCTATTATCCGTCGCCGGACCTCGCCGCCGCCGCCCGGCGCTTCCAGGCCGGCGAACTGCATATGACGACCGACATCCCCGCCGACCAGATCAAGCAGCTGCGCGAAAAACTGGGCGATCAGGTCAAGATCGCGCCCTATCTCGGCACCTATTTTCTCATCATCAACAGCTCGAAGAAGCCCTTCGACGATGTCCGCGTCCGCCAGGCCCTGTCCATGGTGCTCGACCGTGAGTTCATCGCCGACGAGATCTGGGGTGGCACGATGCTGCCGGCCTATGGCGTCATTCCGCCGAATATCGGCAATTACGGCACGGCCGCCGAAGCCGACTTCAAGAACGCCTCGCCGCTCGACCGCGAGGAGAAGGCCAAGCAGTTGCTCAAGGATGCGGGCTTCGGGCCCGGCATGCCCTTGAAGATACAGCTCCGCTACAACACGACCGACAACAACCGACGCACCGTCATCGCCATTGCCGAGCAGTGGAAGGCACTCGGCGTCGAGACCAGCTTCATCAACACCGACGGCAAGACCCATTTCGCCCTTCTGCGTGACGGTGGCGATTTCGACATCGCCCGCTATGGCTGGATCGGCGATTTTTCGGACCCGCAGAACTTCCTGTTTCTGTTCCTCAGCGACAACAAGGGGTTCAATTCCGGCAAGTACAACAACCCGACCTTCGACGGCTTGCTGGCCAAGGCCGCCGACGAGATCGACCTGACCAAGCGCGCCGCGATCCTGCGCGAGGCCGACGCGATCCTGGCTGCCGAGGTGCCGTGGATTCCGGTGATGTTCTATTCGTCGAAGAACCTGGTCTCGCCCAAGCTCGTCGGCTTCCAGCAGAATCTGCGCGGCGCGCTGCCGACACGCTTCATGAGCCTGAAGCCGTAAGAAACCCGCGTGTCATGGCCGGGCCTGCCCGGTCATGACACCGCAGACGGCCCGGTTCATTCGGAATGCTCTCCTTCATCCTGCGTCGCCTCGCCATCGCGATCCCGACCCTGTTCGTGATCGTGACGATTTCCTTCTTCCTGATGCGCGTCGCACCGGGCGGGCCGTTCGACCTCGAACAGCCGCTGGAAGCGAAGGTGATGGAGAACCTGCGCCGGATCTATCAGCTCGACCGGCCGCTCTATCAGCAATATCTGACCTATCTCGCGGCTTTGATCAGGGGTGATTTCGGCCCTTCCTTCTACTTCCGCGACTTCTCTATCGCCGAGCTCTTCGCGCAGGGGCTGCCGGTCTCGATGCGGCTGGGCGCATCGGCACTCGCTCTTGCCCTGCTGATCGGCGGCCCGCTCGGCGTGCTCGCAGCCTTCCGCCAGAACGAGCATGCCGACCATGCGGTGATGGGTTTTGCCACTGCCGGCATCACCATTCCCAATTTCGTGGTCGCGCCCGTGCTGCAGATCGTCTTCGGGCTGATGCTGGCCTGGTTGCCGGTCGGTGGCTGGAATGGCGGTGCGGTCCGCAACACTATCCTGCCGATCGTGACTTTGGCGCTGCCGCAGATCGCGGTGATCGCGCGGATGGCCCGCGCGGCGATGATCGAGACCCTGCGCGCCAACCATATCCGCACCTTGCGGGCACAAGGGCTTTCCAGCGTGACGGTCGCACTGCATGCGCTGCGCGGCGCGGCCCTGCCCGTCGTCTCCTATCTCGGGCCGGCCGCCGCGGCCTTGCTGACGGGCTCGGTCGTGGTCGAGAGCATCTTCGCCGTTCCCGGGATCGGCCGCTATTTCGTCGAGGGTGCGCTCAACCGCGACTACACCCTGGTGATGGGCACGGTCGTTGTCGTGGCGATCTTCGTGCTGGTCTTCAATCTCGTCGTCGACGTTGTCTATGCGCTGCTCGATCCGCGCGTCAGGCTGGAGTGAGCGCATGAGCGAGATCACGCTTGCCCCCCTGCCCGTCACCGGGCGCTCGCTCTGGCAGGATGCGCGCATCCGCCTGATGCGCAACCGCGCAGCGGTCGCGAGCCTGATCGTGCTGGCGCTGATGACGCTGGCCTGCCTGATCGGCCCGTTGATGACCGGGCATCCGCATGATCGGGTCTACCAGGACTATGTCCGTGTGCCCGCCAGCATCGACAGCTATCCCAAGGCCGAGGCGATACCAGCCGCCGTGCAGCGCATCGCCTCGCGCGTCCGGGCGACGGCGAGCGATATCGCTGTAGGCCAGGATAGCGTGCGCCTGACGCTGACGTCACAGCGCCCGATCGATCAGCGGCTTCTCGTCTATTTCGATCGCTCAGACCAGTTCGGCACACCGAAGATCCTGGCCAATGAGGAAGATGGCCGCAGGCTCGCTCTGGAAGTGCCGATCAAGCGGCAGCGCTTCTGGTTCGGCACCGATGCCAATGGCCGCGACCTGCTGACCCGCACGCTGATCGCCGGGCGGGTCTCGCTGGCGATCGGACTGCTCGCGACGGGTGTCGCGCTCGTGATCGGCGTCAGCTACGGCGCCACAGCAGGCTATCTCGGCGGACGCATCGACATGCTGATGATGCGCATCGTCGACGTGCTCTATTCGCTGCCCTTCATCTTCTTCGTCATCCTGCTGGTCGTCTTCTTCGGCCGGAATTTCATCCTGATGTTCCTTGCCGTCGGCGCGATCGAATGGCTCGACATGGCCCGGATCGTTCGCGGACAGACACTTTCGATCAAGCGACAGGAATATGTGCTGGCGGCCGAGGCGCTCGGCGTCACGACCGGCGGCATCCTGAGGCGCCATGTCATTCCCAACACGCTTGGCCCGGTTATCATCTATGTCACGCTGCTGGTGCCGAAGATCATCCTGCTCGAGAGCTTTCTCTCCTTCCTCGGCCTTGGCGTGCAGGAGCCGATGACGAGCTGGGGCGTGCTGATCTCGGACGGCGCCCGCTCGATCCAGGGCGCGCCGTGGATGCTGATCTTCCCGGCGAGCTTCCTGGTGACCACGCTGTTCGCGCTGAACTTCCTCGGCGATGGCCTGCGCGACGCGCTCGATCCCAGGGATCGCTGAGATGGGGGACGCTCCGATCCTCGACATCCGCGACCTGCGCGTGCGCTTCCGGACCAATGATGGGCTGCTCGATGCGGTGAACGGCGTCGATATCGCTGTCGGAGCCGGCGAATTCGTCGCCATCGTCGGCGAATCCGGTTCCGGCAAAAGCCAGACGGTGATGGCCGCGATGGGCCTGCTCGCTGGGAATGGCGAGGTGGAAGGCTCGATCCGCTATCGCGGCACGGAGCTGCTCGGGCTGAAACCCAGGCAACTCAATGCCTATCGCGGCCGGAAGCTCGCGATGATTTTCCAGGAGCCCATGACATCGCTCGATCCGCTGTTCCGGATAGGCAGCCAGATGGCCGCGCCTCTGCGCAAGCACCAGGGATTGTCACGCAGCGCCGCGCGGGCGCGGGCGCTCGAACTCCTGAAACTCGTCCAGATTCCCCGGCCGCAGGAACGGCTCGATGCCTATCCGCACGAGCTCTCAGGCGGGCAGCGCCAGCGCGTCATGATCGCGATGGCGCTGGCCAATGATCCCGATATCCTGATTGCCGACGAACCCACGACAGCGCTCGACGTCACCATCGAGGCCGAGATCCTGGCGCTGATCGCCGATCTCAGAAAGCGGCTCGGCAGGGCCGTCGTCCTGATCAGCCACGATCTCGGGCTGGTGCGGAAATATGCAGAGCGCGTCTATGTGATGAAGTCTGGCGAAGTGGTGGAGAGCGGAACCACTGAGGTCCTCTTCGCAGCACCGAGCCATCCCTATACCAAGCTGCTGCTCTCGGCAGAGCCCGCAGGCCATAAGAAACCTGCGCCGAAGGGCGCCCCGATCCTGCTCGAGGCCCGTGACCTGCGCGTCAGCTACGATCTCGGTCGTGGCTTTCTCAAGCGCAGGAACGCCTTGCTCCACGCCGTCGACGGTGTCGATCTGACCCTGCAGCGCGGCCAGACCATCGGCATCGTCGGGGAGTCCGGCTCGGGAAAGTCGACGCTGGGAAAGGCGCTCCTCAGGCTCGTGCCGGCCAGCGGGCAGATCCGGTTCGAGGACCGGGCGCTGGCGCCGCTCGATCGCTCGCAGATGCGGCCGCTGCGCAAGAGCCTGCAGGTCGTCTTCCAGGACCCGTTCGGCTCGCTCTCGCCGCGGCTCACCGTAGGCGAGATCGTCAGCGAAGGGCTGCTGGTCCACGCGCCCCATCTGACGCGCGCCGAACGCGACATGCGCGCGGCGCAGGCCCTGGAGGAGGTCTCGCTCGATCCGCGCCTGCGCAACCGCTATCCGCACGAATTCTCGGGCGGCCAGCGCCAACGCATCGCGATCGCGCGCGCGATGATCCTGCACCCGGCGCTGGTCGTACTGGACGAGCCGACCTCGGCGCTCGATCGTACCGTGCAGAAGAGCATCGTGGCGTTGCTCAAGGACCTCCAGGCCCGCCACGACCTCTCCTATCTCTTCATCAGCCACGACCTCGCCGTGGTCCGCGCCATGGCCGACACGATCATGGTGATGAAGGATGGCAGCGTCGTCGAAAGCGGACCAACCGAGGCGATTTTCGCCGCACCGCGAGAGGGCTACACGCAGAGGCTGATCGCGGCCGCGCTCAAGGCGTAAACGGAAGATATCCGGTCCGGCCCGGTAGCCGTGGCGGTCCTTGTCCGTTCGGCGCGGCAGTGTTGCGCCCGACGCCGATCTGCAAGCCGGCTTTGGCACTCGCCTCCCGCCCGCGCCTCCGCTACCAATGCCGACGTTCCTTCAACCACGAGACCGAAGCCGATGAGCCGTATTGTCTATGTGAATGGTGAGTACCTGCCCGAGGAAGAGGCCAGGATCTCGATTTTCGACCGCGGCTTCATCTTCGGCGACGGCATCTACGAGGTCTCGGCGGTGCTCGGCGGCAAGCTGGTCGACTGCGACGCGCATCTTGCCCGTCTGGAGCGCTCCTGCGGGGAAATCCGGCTCGCCCTGCCCTGGTCGCGCGCCGAACTGACCGCCATCCATGAGGAGCTGATCAAGCTCAACAACATCGACGAGGGCGGTATCTATCTCCAGGTCTCGCGCGGCGCTGCCGACCGTGACTTCGCCTTCCCGAAGGATGTGGCGCCGACCCTGGTGATGTTCTCGCAGGCCCGCAACCTGAGCGAGGCCCCCGCCGCCAAGACCGGCATCAAGGTCGTCTCCTGCCCGGACCTGCGCTGGGCCCGCCGGGACATCAAGAGCGTCAACCTGCTCGGGCCGGTGCTGGCCAAGCAGTTCGCCGCCGAAAGCGGCGCGCAGGAAGCCTGGCTGGTGGAAGATGGCGTCGTCACCGAAGGTGCGTCCTCGACCGCCTGGATCGTCAAGGGCAAGACGCTGATCTCGCGGCCGCTCTCGAACAAGGTCCTGCCGGGCATCACCCGCAAGGCTGTTCTGGCTTTCCTCGCCGAAACCGGCTTCACCTTCGAGGAACGCACGTTCACGCTGGATGAGGCGCTCGACGCCGAGGAGGCCTTCATCACCTCGGCCAACAGCTTCGTGATGCCGGTGGTCTCGATCGACGGCCATACGATCCACAATGGCGCGCCGGGCCCAACCGCGATCCGCCTGCGCGAGATTTATATCGACTTCGCCAGGAAGGGCGGCGTGCTGGGCTGATCGCCCACACGCTCCCCCGCGACATAGGTCGCGGCGACATTGCGCTCGTCACCCAGCGTGACGAGCACGAAGAGTTCCTCGGCGAGATCGCGCGCCGTTTCCAACCGGTGCGCCATGGCCCGCGTCGCAGCCGGGTCGAGCACCACGACATCCGCCTCACGGCCGGGCTCGAGCGAGCCGATGAGATGATCGAGCCCCAACGCCACCGCATTGCCGCGCGTGATGGCATGGAGCGCCGCAAACGCCGAAAGCGACTGGCCCTGCAGCTGCAGCACCTTGTAGGCCTCGGCCATGGTCCGCAGCATCGAATAGCTGGTGCCGCCACCGATATCGGTCGCGACCGCAACCCGTACGCCTTCTCGCTTCGCCCGGGCCCAGTCGAACAGACCTGAACCGAGGAAGAGGTTCGAGGTCGGACAGAACACGGCGACAGCTCCGGCCTCGGCAAAGGCACGCCATTCGTGCTTGGTCATGTGGATGCAGTGGCCCATCAGGCTCTGGCGGCCGAGCAGGCCGTAATCCCGGTAGATGCCGGCATAATCATCGGCATTCGGATAGAGCTGGCAGGCCAATGAGATCTCGGCCTGGTTCTCGTTGATATGGGTCTGGACGAAGCAGTCCGGATGTTCAGAGGCGAGCCGCCCGGCAGCGGCCAGCTGCTCTGGTGTCGAGGTCACCGCAAAGCGCGGCGTGATCGCATAGAGCTGGCGTCCCCGGCCGTGCCAGCGCTCGATCAGGGCCTTGCTGTCGGCATAGCTGCTCTCGGCCGTATCGGTCAGCGCCGCTGGGGCGTTGCGGTCCATCATCACCTTTCCGGCAATCATCCGCGTGTTGCGGCGCTCCGATTCGGCGAAGAAGGCTTCGGCCGATTGACGGTGAACGGAGCAGTAGACGGCCGCCGTGGTGGTGCCGCTCGCCAGCAGCTCGTCCAGCAGGAACCGCGTCAGCTTCTCCGGATGTCCCTGCTGTGCCAGCTTCTGCTCCTCGACGAAGGTGTATTTGTTCAGCCACTCCATCAGCGGCGCCCCATAGGAGGCGATCACCTGGGTTTGCGGCATGTGCAGATGCGCGTCGATGAAGCCCGGCATGATCAGGTTCGGCCGGTGATCGACGATTTCCGCCTCTTCCGGCAGCGTCGGCAGCAGCTCCGATGCGGCGCCGACGGCCTTGATCAGTCCGTCGGCGATGACGACCAGGCCATCCCCGATGAAGCGATGCGCCGCGTCGCCGGAGGTCTCGGGATCGCCGACGAACCAGAGCAGGCGGCCACGCAGGGCGCGAAGGCGACGGTCTTCGTTCACGGGCTCGTGCTCCGGCTCAAAATCACGTCATATCTGCACCAAATCAAAGCTTTCGGCCAAGCGTCGAACATGCCTAATCTGGAGGCATGATTTGGATCTGTGAGCGGCCGGGCCGCCATGCGTGAGATAGTGCGCTTCCTCTACGGCGATGAGCTGGTCGAGATCGCGTCCAGCGATCCGACCCAGACGCTGCTCGACTGGCTGCGCCTCGAGCGCCGCCGGACCGGCACGAAGGAAGGCTGCGCCGAAGGCGATTGCGGAGCCTGCACCGTCGTCGTCGGGCGCCTCGACGGCGGCCGATTGCGCTATGAGGCGATCAACGCCTGCATCCGCTTCCTGCCGACGCTCGATGGCTGCCATCTGCTCACTATCGAGCACCTGAAGGGCGCGGACGGACGCCTGCACCCGGTGCAGCAGGCGATGGTCGATTGCCACGGCTCGCAATGCGGCTTCTGCACGCCGGGCTTCGTGATGTCGCTCCTTGCGCTCTGGCTGAACGAGCCGGCGCCGGAGCTGGGGCGAATCGAGGACGCGCTCGCGGGCAATCTCTGCCGCTGTACCGGCTACGAGCCGATCATTACCGCGGCCCGTCGCCTCTACGAACACACCGACCGGAAGCAGGATCGCTTCGCGCTTTCGGCGCCCGGCATCGCCGCCCGGCTGCATGCTTTTGTGGATCAGGAAACGCTGGCACTCGCCCATGGCGCGCGACGCTTCCTGTCGCCGGCGACAACAGACGCCCTCGCCGATCTCGTCATCTCCCATCCCGAGGCCGTTCTCGTCGCCGGCGCGACCGATGTCGGTCTCTGGATCACCAAGGGGATGCAGCAGCCGCAAACCATCATCCATCTCGGCCGTGTCGAGGACCTGCGTGCAGTCAGCGACGAGGGCGATCATCTGCGCATCGGCGCCATGGCGAACCATATCGATGTCCGCACGGCACTCGCGGCGCTCTCGCCGCAACTCGACGAGCTGATGCGCCGCTTCGGCGGCGAGCAGGTGCGCAATGCCGGGACGATCGGCGGCAATATCGCCAATGGCTCACCGATCGGCGATCTGCCGCCAGCGTTGATTGCGCTTGGCGCAACTCTGGTGCTGCGGCGCGGCAGCGAGCGACGCGCGCTGCCGCTCGAAGCCTTCTTCCTCGACTATCGCAGCCAGGACCGGAAGCCAGGCGAATTCGTCGAGGCCGTGCTGGTGCCGAAACTGCAGAATGACGCTCTGTTCCACATTTCGAAGATCTCAAAGCGCTTCGACGAGGATATCTCGGCGGTGTGCGGCGCCTTCCTGCTGCATCTCGACGAAGCCAATCGGGTGAGCGAGGCACGGCTCGCCTATGGCGGCATGGCCGGTATCCCGAAACGGGCCGCCGCCGCGGAAGCCGCGCTGCTCGGGAGGGATTGGGACGAGGCTGCGGTCGCTGCCGCCATCGCCGCCCTGCCCCGGGATTTCACACCGCTGACCGACATGCGCGCCTCGGCGGCGTACCGGCTGAAGGTGGCCGGCAATCTCCTGCGCCGGTTCCTGATCGAAACGACGGCGCTTGACGTCGACACGCGCGTCGCGGGCCTGCTTGCGGAGGCTGCCCATGGCTGACGCGCGCAAACGGCTTGAGACCGAGGTCGTGGCCGGGCCGCTCGGCCGGACCAGCAATCATGATTCCGCCGCCAAGCATGTCGCGGGTGAAGCCCTCTATATCGACGATATCGCCGAGCCGGCCGGCCTTGCGCATGCCTATCTCGGCCTTTCCCAGGTCGCGCATGGGCGGCTGATATCGCTCGACCTCGCGGCCGTGCGCACGGCCCCCGGCGTTCTCACCGTGTTGACGGCCGAGGATATTCCGGGCGCGAACGACATCAGCTCGACGCATCGACATGACGAGCCTGTCTTCACGACGCAGAATATCCTGCATCACGGCCAACCGCTTTTCGCGGTTATCGCGGAAACCCGGGATCTGGCGCGCCGCGCCGCCGCGCTGGCCAAGGCGGCCTATGAGGAAGCCGCTCCGCTGCTGGATGTCGCAGCGGCCCGCGCGGCCGGCGGCGAGCTTGTCACCGACCCGCTGAAGCTGGAGCGCGGCGATGTCGCGGAAGCGCTTGCTGCCAGCCCGCGCCGGCTCAAGGGGTCGATGGAGATCGGCGGGCAGGATCATTTCTATCTGGAGAGCCAGATCGCGCTCGCCATCCCCGGCGAGGACGAAGACATGCTGGTGCTGTCCTCGACGCAGCATCCGAGCGAAGTCCAGCACATGGTCGCGCAGGTGCTCGCCGTCGGCTCCCACGCCGTCACCATCGAGGTCCGGCGCATGGGCGGCGGCTTTGGCGGCAAGGAGACGCAGGCCAATCTCTTCGCCTGCGTCGCCGCGCTCGCTGCCCGCAAGCTGAAGCGCCCGGTAAAGCTCCGGCCCGACCGCGACGACGACATGGTCATCACCGGCAAACGCCATGATTTCGTGGTCGATTACGAGATCGGCTTCGATGACGAGGGGCATATTCACGCGGTGGACGCGGTCTATGCGGCGCGCTGCGGCTGGAACGCCGATCTCTCGGGCCCGGTCACCGACCGCGCGCTGTTCCACATGGACAATTGCTATTTCTACCCGGCGGTGCGCGGACGTTCGCAGCCCCTGCGGACCAACACCGTTTCGAACACGGCCTTTCGCGGCTTCGGCGGCCCCCAGGGCATGGTCGGAGCGGAACGCTTCATCGAGGAGGTTGCTTTCGCGACCGGGCTTGACCCGCTCGAGATCCGCAGGCGCAATCTCTATGGCGCGGTCGGTCGCGACATCACGCCCTATCACCAGCAGGTCGAGGACAATATCGCCGGCGACGTGATCGCCGAACTTGAACGGCGTTGCGATTACCGCGCGCGCCAGGCGGGGATCCGTGAGGCCAACCGCAAGAGCCCGGTCATCAAGCGTGGCATCGCGCTGACCCCGGTCAAGTTCGGCATCTCCTTCACCGCGACCTGGTACAATCAGGCAGGCGCCCTGGTGCATGTCTACACGGACGGCACGGTGGCGCTGAACCATGGCGGCACCGAGATGGGCCAGGGCCTCTATGTGAAGGTGGCGCAGGTCGTGGCGCAGGCTTTCGGGATCGGCCTCGACCGGATCAAGATCACCGCGACGACCACCGGCAAGGTGCCGAACACCTCGGCGACAGCCGCCTCCTCCGGCTCCGATCTCAACGGCATGGCCGCGCTCGATGCCTGCGAGACGATCAAGGCGCGGCTCATCGCCTTCGCGTCGAAGCGCTGGGAGGTTTCAGCCGAGGAGATTGCCTTCCTGCCGGGCCGGATCAGGATCGGCACGCAGGAGATGAGTTTCGCCGAATTCGTCGCGGCAGCCTACATGGCCCGCGTCCAGCTCTCGGCGACCGGCTTCTACGCGACGCCGAAGATCCATTGGGATCGCAAGGCCGGGCGTGGCCACCCGTTCTATTATTTCGCCTACGGCGCTGCTGCGGCCGAAGTCGCGATCGACACGCTCACCGGCGAATACAAGGTCGAGCGGGTCGACATCCTGCATGATTGCGGCACGTCGCTGAACCCGGCGATCGACAAGGGCCAGATCGAGGGCGGCTTCGTGCAGGGCATGGGCTGGCTTACCACCGAGGAACTCTGGTGGGACGACAAAGGCCGGCTCAAGACCCATGCGCCCTCGACCTACAAGATCCCCGTCGCCTCCGACCGGCCGCGCATCTTCAATGTCGACCTGCTCGAGAACGCCCCCAATCGCGAGCCGACGATCCACCGCTCCAAGGCGGTCGGAGAGCCGCCGCTGATGTTGGCGATCAGCGTGCTTCACGCCTTGTCGGACGCGGTCGCGAGCGTCGGCGATCATCGCTTCTGTCCCCGTCTCGACGCGCCGGCGACGCCGGAGCGCGTACTCGATGCGGTCGACCGCATGCGGGAGCAGGCACGGGGCGCGGCGCCATGACCGGGCTGGCGACTTTCCTCGAAGCCCATCTCGAGCAAGGCGCCATCCTTGTCAGCATCGAGCGCGCCGAAGGATCGACCCCACGCGAAACCGGCGCGACGATGGTCGTCACCGCCGAGGGCAATTCTGGGACGATCGGCGGCGGCCAGCTCGAATTCCACTGCACCGACATCGCCCTTGAGATGCTGGCGAGCGGCGAGATCTCGCGACGCCTCGATATTCCGCTTGGGCCGCAAATGGGCCAGTGCTGCGGCGGCCGGGTCGGTGTCGTGCTGGAGCGGGCCAGGCCGTGCCATCTCGCGACTCTCCAGGCCGCCGAAGCGGCAAGGTGCGCAGCGCAGCCTGCCGTCCTCATCCTCGGCGCCGGCCATACCGGGCGCGCGCTTGCCGAGGCCCTCATGCGCCTGCCGCTGACGGTCATTCTGATCGACGACCGCGAAGCCCAGATGCACGATCTTCCCGTTGGTGTCGCACCGCTACGACTGGACGACCCGGCCGAGGCGATCACATCGGCCCAGCCCGGCACCGCTTTCGTGATCCTTTCGCACAGCCATGCGCTCGACTACCGGCTGACCGAGGCTGCGCTCCTGCGCGGGGATGCCGCCTATGTCGGCATGATAGGCTCGGCGACGAAGCGCGCACGCTTCGCTGCCAGCTTCCGCCGCCGGCACCCTGCAAGCGATGCCCTGGCGCGCCTGACCTGCCCGATCGGCGGGGATGATGTGGACGACAAGCGCCCTGAGGTCATCGCCGCCTTGACGGCAGCCGAACTGGTGCGGAGCTTGCTTGCCAAGCAACTGGCTTCCGGGCAAAGCGTGGCGCAGGGCCGACAAGGTCCGGGGAGAAGGGCAGGAGATGACGGCGTCGCCGCATGACAGGACGGATACGCCGCCCCGGCTCGTGCTGTCGGGCATCTCCAAGAGCTTTCCCGGCGTGAAAGCCAATGACGACATCAGCTTCAGCGTGAAGCCCGGCGAGATCCACGCCCTGCTCGGCGAGAACGGAGCGGGCAAGTCGACGCTGGTCAAGGTCATCTACGGCGTTCAGCAGGCCGATTCGGGCAGCATCTCCTGGGATGGCCGGCCTGTTTCGGTCCCCTCGCCCAAGGCGGCGCGGCGGCTCGGCATCGGCATGGTCTTCCAGCATTTCTCGCTGTTCGATGCGATGACGGTGATCGAGAATATCGCACTCGGCCTCGACGAGGCCGTGGATCGCGAGGAGCTGAAGACCCGCGTCGCCAAAGTTCTGCAGAGCTATTCGCTGCCGCTCGATCCCGAGCGCGAGGTCCATACGCTCTCGGTCGGCGAGCGGCAGCGCATCGAGATCGTCCGCTGCCTGCTGCAGAAGCCGAAGCTCCTGATCATGGACGAGCCGACTTCGGTCCTGACACCGCAAGAAGTCGAGCGTCTGTTCGAGACCCTGCGGCAGATCGCGTCCGAAGGCTGCTCGATCCTCTACATCAGCCACAAGCTCCACGAGATCAAAGCCTTGTGCGACACCGCCACGATCCTGCGCGCCGGCCGGGTCGTCGCAACCTGCGACCCGCGGCAGGAGACGACGCGGCGCATGGCCGAGCTGATGATCGGCGCCGAATTGCGCCAGATCGAGAACGCCCATTCCGGCAGGATCGGCAAGCGCCGGCTGATCGTGTCGGGCCTCTCCCTGCCCGGCGAACCGCCCTTCGGCACGAGCCTGCGCGACATCAGTTTCGAGGCACGGGCCGGCGAGATCCTCGGCATCGCCGGCGTCGCCGGCAATGGCCAGGCCGAGCTGCTCGGCGCGCTGTCCGGCGAGCGCCTCAGTGCGGTGCGGAACGCCATCATGCTCGACGGCAAGCCCGTCGGCAGCGAGGGAGCGGGCGAGAGGCGCAGCGCCGGCCTCGCCTGCGTTCCGGAGGAGCGCAACGGACACGCCGCCGTGCCGGATTTCTCGCTGGCCGAGAATGCCATCCTGACGGCGCGCTACCGGCTGCCACTGGCACCTCGCGGCTTCATCCGCCTCGGAGCGGTTCGGCGCTTCGCTCAGGCCGTCATCGGCCGGTTCGACGTGCGCACCACCGGTCCAGGCTCTCCGGCCCGCTCATTGTCCGGCGGCAATCTGCAGAAATTCATCATGGGCCGCGAGATCGGCCAGGAACCAGGTGTCCTCGTGGTCTCGCAGCCGACCTGGGGGGTCGATGCGGGCGCCGCAGCAGCGATCCGGCAGGCGCTGGTCGATCTGGCGGCGAAGGGCTCAGCGGTCGTGGTGATCTCGCAAGACCTCGATGAACTGCTCGAACTGGCAGACCGGCTCAGCGTCATCAACGAGGGTCGGCTCTCGCCGCCCCGCCCGGTCGCAGAGCTCGCGATCGACGAGATCGGCCTGATGATGGGCGGCATTCACGGCGCAGCCCAGCCCGAAGGAGCGCCGCTTCATGCTTGAATGGCGCCGCCGCCGCGAACCAAGCCGGGCGATGCTCTATCTGAGCCCGTTGATCGCGATCGCGCTCACCATGGCGACCGGCGCGA
This sequence comes from Allobosea sp. P1_A7, assembly GCF_056406775.1. NCBI lineage: Bacteria > Pseudomonadati > Pseudomonadota > Alphaproteobacteria > Hyphomicrobiales > Alloboseaceae > Allobosea > Allobosea sp. P1_A7. The sequence goes on along the minus strand of NZ_JBFTZN010000001.1, from coordinate 55,639 downwards.
TGGTCTTCACGGCAATGGGTTATGACGGGCTGACCGCGGTCTTCGACTTCTTTCTCGTACCCTTCCTCGAGCCGCATCGCTGGCCGGATCTCGGCGTCAAGGCGGCGCCGCTGGTGATGATCGCGCTCGGCCTCGCCATCGGTTTTCGCGCCAATGTCTGGAATATCGGCGCCGAGGGCCAGTACATCATGGGCGCCATCGCCGGCACCGGTGTTGCCCTCGCCACCTATGAGATGAGCGGCTGGTGGATCCTGCCGGCCATGGCTCTCGCCGGCATCCTCGGCGGCATGGCCTGGGCTGCGGTCCCGGCTCTGCTGCGCGTCAGGCTTCAGGTCAGCGAAATCCTGACCAGCCTGATGCTGACCTATGTCGCGGTGCAGGTGCTGTACTACCTCGTGCGCGGTCCATGGAAGGATCCGGACGGCTTCAACTTCCCGCAGACGCGCATGTTCACGGCCGATCAGACGCTGCCGGTCGTCATCCCCGAGACGCTCGTCCATCTCGGCATTCCGCTCGCACTCGTCATTGCCGTCATTGCCTGGCTGGTGTTGGAGAAGACGACCGCGGGCTATGCGGTGAAGGTTGTCGGGCTCGCACCGGCTGCGGCGCGTCACGGCGGCTTCAGCGCCGAACGGACGACCTGGGTGACGTTGCTGATCGGCGGCGGCCTTGCGGGTCTTGCCGGCATTTTCGAGGCTGCAGGCCCCTTCAGCCAGCTTACCCCGCAGTTCCCGGTCGGCTACGGATTCACCGCCATCATCGTCGCCTTCCTCGGCCGCCTGCACCCGCTGGGCATCGTGCTCGGCGGCGTCGTTCTGGCGGCAACCTATGTCGGTGGCGAGATCGCCCAGACGACCGTGCGCCTGCCCCAGGCCGCGACCGGCATGTTCCAGGCGATGCTGCTGTTCTTCCTGCTCGCGACCGATGTGCTGGTCCGTTATCGCATCGCCTTCAGGGCAAGGCCGGCGAAAGTGGCGCCGCGATGAACAGCGTCATCCTGGTCTCGATCATCATGACGCTCGTCGCAGCGTCGACACCGATCCTGCTCGCGGCGCTCGGCGAGCTCGTCGTCGAGAAGTCGGGCGTGCTCAATCTCGGTGTCGAGGGCATGATGCTGACCGGGGCCGTCGCCGGTTTCGCGGTCGCCTTCAGCACCGGCAGCGTTGCGCTTGGCCTCATCGCCTCCGTGATCGCCGGCATCGCAACCGCGATGATCTTCGCCGTGCTGACGCTCAGCCTGACCGCGAACCAGGTCGCGACGGGCCTGGCGCTGACGATTTTCGGCGTCGGCGCCTCCTCGCTGATCGGCGCCGGCTTTGTCGGCCGCACGATCGATCGTCTGGGGCCCCTGTTTCCCGAAGCGCTTTCCGGCCATCCCTGGCTGCGTGCGCTCTTCGGGCACGACATCATCGTCTATCTCTCGCTTGCCCTGGTTCTCGGCGTGAGCATTTTCCTGCGCCGGACGCGCGCTGGATTGATCCTGCGGGCGGTCGGCGAGAATGACGCCTCGGCCCATGCCATCGGCTATCCCGTCATTGGCATCCGCTATGCGGCGATCGCCTTCGGCGGCGCGCTGGCGGGCCTCGGCGGCGCCTATTTCTCGCTGGCGCTGACGCCGATGTGGGCTGACCGCCTCACTGCCGGGCGCGGCTGGATCGCGCTCGCGCTCGTCGTCTTCTCCGCCTGGAAGCCCGGCCGACTCCTGCTCGGGGCCTATCTCTTCGGCGCGGTGATGACCTTCGAGCTTCAGGCCAAGGCTGCCGGCATCACCTGGCTCGCGCCGGAGGTGCTGGCGATGGCCCCCTATCTTGCGACAATCCTGGTTCTGACGATGATGTCGCTCGGTCGCAAGACGGGCCGGCTCGATGCGCCCGCATGTCTCGGCAAACCCTTCTCGGCGTCCTGACGGCGCCGCCAACCCCGTGGGGAGAACAACCATGTCATCCATCATCACCCGCCGCACGCTCGTAGCCGGCGGCGCCGCGGCGTCCGCCCTGCCCCTGCTCGGCCGCAGCGCCTTCGCGCAGGCGCCACTGGGTGTCGGCTTCATCTATGTCGGTCCGATCGGCGATCACGGCTGGAGCTGGACGCATGATCAGGGCCGCAGGGCGCTCGAGAAGCAGTATGGCGACAAGATCAAGACCAGCTTCATCGAGAACGTCGCCGAGGGGCCGGATGCGGCGCGCGCGTTGCGCCAGCTGGCGCAGGCCGGCAACCAGCTGATCTTCGCGACCTCCTTCGGTTTCATGAACCCGACCATCCAGGTCGCAAAGCAGTTCCCGAAGCTGAAATTCGAGCACGCCACCGGCTATCAGCGCGCCCAGAACGTCGCGACCTACAATGCCCGCTTCTATGAGGGCCGCGCCGTGATCGGCACGATTGCAGGCCACATGTCGAAGAGCGGCCAGGCCGGCTACATCGCCTCCTTCCCGATTCCAGAGGTCGTGATGGGCATCAACGCCTTCACGCTCGCCGCCCGCAAGGTCAACCCGAACTTCAAGACCAAGGTCATCTGGGCCTCGACCTGGTACGACCCGGCCAAGGAAGCCGACGCCGCCAAGGCGCTGATCGACCAGGGCGCCGATGTGATCACCCAGCATACCGACAGCCCCGCCGCCCTGCAGGCGGCCGAGCAGCGCGGCGTCTTCGCCTTCGGCCAGGCGTCCGACATGAGCGCCTTCGCGCCCAAGGCGCATCTCTCGGCGATCGTCGACGACTGGTCGGGCTACTACATCAAGCGCGTCAAGGAGGTCATGGACGGCAGCTGGAAGTCGGGCGACGTCTGGGGCGGGATCAAGGACGGCTTCGTCAAGCTCGCCCCGTTCAATCCCGCGATGACGCCGGCCGCACGCGCAGGCGCGGAAGAAGTCCAGAAGGGCATCGTTGCCGGCACGCTCCACCCCTTCACCGGCGAGCTCAAGGACCAGAAGGGCGTGCTGCGCCTCAAGGCCGGCGAGACCGCCCCCGACGAGATGCTGGCGAAGATGGACTGGTACGTCGACGGCGTTCAGGCCTGAGCGCGCAGGCCAACCTATCCTGACGTCATCCCCGCAGCCGGATCGAGACTTCGGCTGACGGGAATGACGGAGGCGGCATGACGCCCCGAACGATTCAGCATCAAAGCCTCTTGCAGATATTTTAAGCTTGAAACAAAATGAGGAACATACGAGCCGGAAGGGGATGGGGATCTCCGCCGGCCAGTAGGCTCCTTGCAGGTCCCGGGAGGACATCGGACATGAAGCTCAAACTCGCATTGTCTATCGGCACGGCGCTCGTCGCGCTGGGTGTTGCCGGCGCACAGGCCCAGGAGCCGATCAAGATCGGCGTCGTCAGCGTTCTTTCCGGCCCGCAGGCGGCCCTTGGCCAGCAATTGCGCGACGGCTTCCAGCTCGCAGTCGACCAGATGGGCGGCAAGCTCGGCGGACGGCCGGTGCAGATCACGGTGATCGATGACGAGCTCAAGCCCGATGTCGCGGTCGGCAAGGTTCGCGGCTTCGTCGAGGGCGGCAAGGTCGATTTCGTCGTCGGACCGGTCTTCTCGAACATTCTCGGCGCCATCGCCAAGCCGGTTCTGGACTCCGGCGCGGTGCTGATCAGCCCGAATGCCGGCCCTTCGACGCTTGCAGGCAAGGCCTGCCACCAGAACTTCTTCGTGACCTCGTACCAGAACGACCAGGTCCACGAGGTGCTCGGCAAATACGCTCAGGACCAGGGCTTCAAGCGCGCCTACATCATGGCGCCGAACTACCAGGCGGGTAAGGACTCGCTCGCCGGCTTCAAGAACTACTTCAAGGGCGAGGTCGTCGACGAGGTCTATGTCCCGTTGAACCAGCTCGATTTCTCGGCAGAGCTCGCCAAGATCGCCTCGGCCAAGCCCGACGTCGTCTTTGCCTTCATGCCGGGCGGCCTCGGCGTCAATCTGGTCAAGCAGTGGTCGCAGGCCGGCCTGCAGGGCAAGATCCCGTTCCTCTCCGCCTTCACGGTCGATGAGTCGACCCTGCCCGCACAGCAGGACGCTGCGGTCGGCCTCTTCGGCGGCATGACCTGGGCCCCCAATATGGACAATCCGCAGAACAAGAAGTTCGTCGCGGATTACGAGGCTGCCTACAAGATCGTCCCTGGCTCCTACGCCATGCAGGCTTACGATGCCGCCCTGCTGATCGACTCCGCGGTCAAGGGTGCCGGCGGCACGGCCGACAAGGACAAGCTGCGGGCCGCGATCCGGAAGGCCGACTTCAAGTCCCTGCGCGGCAACTTCAAGTTCAACAGCAATGGCTACCCGATCCAGGACTTCTATCTGGTCAAGGTCGCCAAGCGCGCCGACGGCAAGTTCCAGACCGAGATCGCGCAGAAGGTGTTCTCGGACTATGCCGACCCGCATGCGAAGGATTGCGCGCTGAAGTGAGGAGACTGCCCGGGGGAGCTCATGTCCCTTCGTCTCTCTGGGAGGAGAGAAGAGCTTGGATGATGGCAGGGTGCCGGAGAGCAGCCGCCTGTCATCGGAGCAGGACATCAGCTCCCCTTGGCGACATCCTCACCCTCGCCGCCGCCCCTGCCTTTTCCGGGGACGGACGCCCGCCCGTGCCTGACTTGCGTCTCGCTGCGCCCGCCTAGCATGCTGCGAAAAGTTGCGACGGTTTTCGCATTCGGCATGCTCTAAATTATGAGAATCGATCGCGTTTTCTGCGTTGGACGACTTTGTCCAAACGCAGCGTGATCAAGGGGCGCCCCGCGCCGGCCAACGAATATCGAGCTGATGACCACCAGTCTCCTCATCGTCCAGATCCTGAACGGGTTGCAGCTCGGCATCCTGCTGTTCCTGGTGGCAGCGGGGCTGACGCTGGTCTTCGGCGTCATGGATTTCATCAACCTGGCCCATGGCGTGCAGTACATGCTGGGGGCCTATCTCGCCGTGACCTTCGTCGGGCTGACCGGAAGCTTCGTGCTGGGGCTGCTGCTCGCCCTGGCGGCTGCGCTCGTCATCGGGCTAGCCCTCGAATTCCTGGTCTTCCGCCATCTCTATGAACGCGACCATCTCGACCAGGTTCTCGCGACCTTCGGGCTCATCCTGCTCCTGAACCAGGGCGTCAAGATCGTCTGGGGTGCGGCGCCTCTCTCCGTCCCGGTCCCGGAATTCCTCTCGGGCTCTGTGCGCTTGATGGACGGCATTCTCTATCCGACCTATCGCTTCGCCCTGATCGGCGCCGGGCTCGCGGTCGGCGGATTGCTCTGGTTCATCGTCGAGCGGACGCGTACCGGCATGCTGTTGCGGGCCGGGGCCTCGAACGCGCCAATGGTGTCGGCACTCGGTGTCGATATCCGCAAGCTCTTCATGGTCGTCTTCGCCTTCGGAACCATGCTGGCCGGATTTGCCGGCGCGATGGCGGCGCCGATCCTCTCGGTCGAGCCCGGCATGGGCGACACGGTGCTGATCCTCGCCTTCGTCGTCATCGTCGTTGGCGGCATCGGCTCGATCCGCGGCGCCTTCGTCGGTGCGCTGATCGTCGGACTGGTCGACACGCTCGGGCGCTCCTTCATGAATGACCTGCTGCGCCTGTTCATGAGCGCCCCCTCGGCCCGTGCGACGGGAGCCGCTCTCTCCTCGATGCTGATCTACCTGGTGATGGCCATCGTCCTGTTCGTGCGTCCCGAAGGCCTGTTGCCCGCCAAGGGCCGGACATGAGCGCGGCGCCCACCATCGCCGGCGCAGCCGGGTCCATCCCATCCCGGCCGAGATCGCGCTCCGTCCTGGCGCTGGTGCTCTTCGCGGCGCTCGCGCTTGCCCCGGTCGCCGTCTCGCTCGGCGTCCCAGCGCATTGGCTGTCATTGCTGACGCGGGCGATGATCTTCGCGATCGCGGCCCTGTCGCTCGACCTCATCCTCGGTGTCGGCGGGCTGGTCTCCTTCGGGCATGCCGCCTTCATCGGCATCGGCGCCTATGTGACCGGCATCATGATCACCGAGGGTCGCACCGAGACCCTGCTGATCCTGCCCGTGCTCCTCGTCGTTTGCGCCATCTTCGCGGCGGTCACGGGCGCGGTCTCGCTGCGCACGCGCGGCGTCGCCTTCATCATGATCACGCTGGCCTTCGGGCAAATGGTGTTCTTCCTGGCGCAGGCGCTCTCGGCCTATGGCGGCGACGATGGCCTGACGCTCTATGCCCGCAGCACGATCGCCGGCCTCGACATCGCGGCAAGCCGGACCGGCTTCTTCTACATCGTGCTGGGCGCACTCATCGGCTGCTACGGGCTGGTCCGCATCATCGTCGCCTCCCGCTTCGGCCGCGTGCTGCGCGCGGCGCGCGAGAACGCGACGCGCGTGACCGTGACCGGCTACGATGTCGGACGCGTGCGCCTGATCGCCTATGTCATCAGCGGCATGATCGCGGGCCTGTCCGGCTTCTTCCTCGCCAACCAGACGGAATTCGTCAGCCCCGCCTTCATGTCCTGGCAGCGCTCGGGCGAACTGATCTTCATGGTCGTGCTCGGCGGTGTCGGCTCCCTGCATGGCGCGATCATCGGCGCGCTTGCCTTTCTCTTCGCCGAGGATGTGCTCGCCGGGATCACCGAACACTGGAAGGCGATCTTCGGGCCTCTCATCGTTCTCTTCGTGCTGTTCACACGCGGCGGCATCGTCGGCATCCTCGCAAGGATACGGGGACGCAGCGATGGCTGAGCCCGTCCTCGCCCTCGATGGCGTTCGCAAGTCCTTCGGTGCGCTGAAGGTGACCGATGGCGTCAGCTTCTCCGTCGCTCCCGGCGAATTGCATGCCCTGATCGGCCCGAACGGCGCCGGCAAGACCACGCTCGTGCACCAGATCTCCGGCATGCTGCGCCCGGATGCCGGCAGCATTCGCTTTCGCGGCGCCGACATCACCGGACTATCGCCGGAGAAGCGCGCGCGCGCCGGGCTCGCGCGCACCTTCCAGATCACCTCGACCATCGCTTCGCTCTCGGTGCTGGAGAATGTGGCTCTCAGCGTGCAGGCGCGGGCGACGCATCCGCTGGCGCTGTTCCGCAACGCCGCCCGCGACGAGCGCCTGAACGGTCCCGCCTGGGCGGCAATCGAAGCGGTCGGTCTCGGCGAGCGCGCCCATGTGCCGGCCGGCCGGCTCTCGCATGGCGAGAAACGCGCGCTCGAGATTGCGATGGCACTGACCCTCGAGCCCGCCGCGATTCTGCTCGACGAGCCGCTGGCCGGTGTCGGGCACGAGGAAGGCGCACGCCTGATCGCGCTGCTGAAGAGCCTCAAGGGTCGCTACGCCATGCTGCTGGTCGAACACGACATGGAGGCGGTGTTCGCGCTCGCGGACAGGGTCAGCGTGCTGGTCTATGGCCGGGTCATCGCCTCTGGTGAACCGGCCGCCGTCCGTGCCGACCCGACCGTGCGCGAAGCCTATCTCGGCGAGGAGGGCTAGGCATGCTCGTCGTCGAAGCTCTGGATGCCGGCTATGGCGAAGCGCAGATCCTGTTCGGCGTTGATCTCGCGATCGCCGAGGGCGAGGTGGTGACCTTGCTCGGCCGCAACGGCATGGGCAAGACCACGACGATCCGCGCCATCATGGGCCTGATTCCGGCGAAGGCCGGCCGCATCAGCGTCTCCGGCCGCGACCTGACCGGCGCTCCACCCTTCCGGATCGCGCAGGCCGGAATCGGGCTGGTGCCTGAAGGCCGCCAGATCTTTCCGACGCTCAGCGTGGAAGAAAATCTGATCGCCACGGCAGCCAGCCGCTTCGGCAAGCCGCGCTGGGATGTCGAGCGCATCTACACGTTCCTGCCGCGCCTCAAGGAGAGGCGAACCAATCGCGGCAACCAGCTTTCCGGCGGCGAGCAGCAGATGCTGGCGATCGGCCGGGCCCTGATGACCAACCCCAAGCTGGTCATTCTCGACGAGGCGACGGAAGGGCTGGCGCCGATCATCCGCCAGGAGATCTGGTCCTGCCTTGCCGCGCTGAAGGCTGATGGCGAATCGATCCTGGTCATCGACAAGAATGTCGATGCGCTGGCCAGGATCGCCGACCGGCATATCGTCCTGGAAAAGGGCCGCGTCGTCTGGCGCGGATCGAGCGACGACTTGCGCAGCGACAGTGCTGTGAAAGATCGCTTTCTGCATCTTTAGAGAAGGAGAGACCGATGAAGCCACTGACAGCCGGCGTGACGAGGGCCAATCAGGGCATCGATGCCATCTCATGGAATATTCTCGGCCAGACCTATGTCCCGAAGACGCTGAGCGAGGATAGTTTCTCCTGGCATGCGACCTTCCCGCCCGGGACCTTCGTGCCGCCGCATGTCCACCCGACGCAGGACGAGTTCATCTATCTGCTCGAAGGCCGGCTTGACCTCGTTCTCGACGGAGAGGAAGCGCATGCCTTGCCCGGCGACCTGATCCGCCTGCCGCGCAACGTTCCGCACGGCATCTTCAACAAGAGCGACAGCCCGGCCAAATGCCTGTTCTGGGTCGCCCCCACCGGCCGGCTCTACGACCTGTTCTGGGCGATCCATTCGATGCCGGAGCAGAACCCCGCGGAGGTCGTCGCGCTCGCCGCCAAATACGAGATCGACTTCCTGCCGCCGCCTCCAGACGGGGCGTGACAAACCCCGCGGCGGGGAAGAAACCGGCCCGCGCGGAAACCGCGCCCGTGCATCCTGCGTTCATCTGCCGGCACTAGTCTGCCGAGCAATGATGGAGGATGAAACATGAGGAAGGCGACGCTTTCCCTTGGCTTGCTCGCCGCGTTCGCGGCGGGCAACGCGGCAGCGATGCCGCTCCCGGCGCCTGGCGAAACGGGCCTGCCGCTCACGCGGGCCCAGATGCGCTGCAATGAATTCCGCTGCATCAATCCGCGCAGCGGCGTCTACACCGAAAGCACCTGCGACTATCGCGGCTGCTATCCGAGCAGCCGCCCGCGTGGGCGGCTTGGCCCCTATGGCGAGGACTATCGCTTCGGGCGCCGTCGGCTTGACGATGATGACGACTATCCGCGCTACCGGGGATATCGCCGCTATCGCGAAGACGACGATGACGACGATTGATTTTCGCGGCCCCCTGCCCTCCGCGTTCGAGCATCCGCCACGATCCGACATGCAGCGTGCTGGAAGGACAACGCGTGCCGAGCCGTGCCCAGAGGAATCTGCTGAACAGCCGTTAAGGTTAATGCAAGGTTAAGGCTGCGCGACTCGCGCTAAAGTGGCAATTGTCCCTCTTACGTAGCGGTAGGCAGAATGCCTGCGGCGGAAGTTTGGAGGGGGCGGCATCATGACGACCGAACGCCGTGAAGTTCCACGGCAGCGCACCCTGCTGGGCGCGCGCATCGTCTTCAACAACCGCCAATCCACGCTCGACTGCGTGGTGCGCAACCTTTCGGACGTTGGCGCCATGGTGCTCATCTCCGATGCCGTTGCCTTGCCGGCAGCATTCGAGCTTGAGATCGAGCATAAGCGACACGTCTACGGCGCACGCTTTCGGTGGCGCGATGGCGAGCGCGTCGGGATCGCCCTGGACGGGCGGCCTGCCTCAACCGCCGAAATCGTGCCTCTCGACCACGCCCGGCGCTTGAAGCAATGCGAGCAGAGCAATGCGCAGCTGAAGGCGCGCATTCAGCAACTGACCGAAGCCGGCTGATCGCCCCTCAGCGCCGGGTCAGCTGCTCCGGCGCAAAGCCGGCCTTGCCGGCATAGGATTTCACGATGGCCTCACGCCTTGCGTAACTCATGACCCGTTCGACATCGTCGAAACCATTCGGCGCGAGCGCCTCGACGGCATCGATCACACGTTCGGGGCCGCCAACCCGGTTCAAGGCCACGACCTGCGCCGTTGCCGGCAGGCGCACAGCCTCATAGGCCGCCAGCGCCTGACGCGGATGCTCGCTGCGGACCAGCGCATCGGCAAGCGCGCGCGCATCAAGGATCGCCTGCGAGGCCCCGTTCGAGCCGACCGGGTACATCGGATGAGCGGCATCGCCGAGCAGCGTGACGCGGCCATGGGTCCAGCGCGGCAGCGGATCGCGGTCGCACATCGGGTAATCCCAAAATCCGGGCGAGGCCTGGATCAGCGCAAGGATGTCGACGCCGGGAATCGAGAAGCGGCGGGCATAGGGCAGCACATCCTCAAGCCTGCCCGGTTTCGACCAGGCCTCCTTCGGAGGTGGCTTCGCCGGATCCCCCGTCCGGATATTGACGACCCAGTTGGTCAGCCGCGTGCCGGGCTTGCTGCCCACGGCGATCGGATACAGCACCAGTTTTCCGGCCATGCCGCCGGCGATGATCATGCTCTCGCCGTCGAGGAAGGCCGGCCAGTCACAAGCCCCGCGCCACATCTGCACGCCATTCCAGCGCGGCGCCCCCTGGTTGGGGAAATAATGTCCGCGCACGCTGGAGTGGATGCCATCGGCCGCGATCAGCACGTCGGCACGCGCCGTCTCGCCGGCCTCGCCGCGCCGCGCATCGGTAAAATGGGCTGTCACTCCGCCCTCGTCCTGGACGAAACCCTGCAGCCGGCGCCCGGTTCGCAGAGCGCCCTCCCCCAGGCGCTCGCGCACAGCCGCGCAGATCACCCCCTGCAGGCGGCCGCGATGGATCGAGAACTGCGGCACCGGCGCCCCCGCATGGAGGCCACGCGGCTCGCGCCAGACGGTCTGGCCAAAGCGGTTCATGTAGATGAGTTCGCGCGTCCGGATCGCGACGGCATCAAGCGCCGGCAGCAGGCCGAGCTCGTCCAGTTCGCCGATCGCATGCGGCAAGGTGTTGATGCCGACGCCGACCTCGCGGATATCACTCGACTGCTCGTAGACGGTGGCGGCGATGCCGCGCGCGTGCAGCATCAATGCGAGCGTCAGGCCGCCGATTCCGCCTCCGACGATAACAACCTTCATGCGTCCCCCCGCATCAGTATTCATTATTTTAAACTTGAAATAACAGGGTAAGATTTGTCAATGACCCCTGTCCTGGTGGCCGCCCCGCTGATTTTTTGCACTCCAGAGGCGGGAACGAAGCGAAATGCTGTGCGTATCTAGCCCCAATGCCGTGTTTTTGGACGTCAACCGTGCCAAGTGGCAGTTTCGCATAGGGCGGACATCCAGTCGTCGCGCGATTCGCGACGGCAGCAGGAATTAGCGTCCTCCCCAGCGACGACTAAGCAACACCGTTCTTCAGGAGAGTTTCATGACCAAGAACGAACTGATCGCCGCCATTGCCGACGAAACCGGCAAGACCAAGACCGACGTGTCCGCCATCCTCGGCTCGCTCGCAGCCGTCGTCGCCAAGACGCTGAAGTCCGGCGACGATGTTACGCTCGGCGGCGTCGGCAAGCTGTCGGCGGCCAAGCGCGAAGCCCGCGAGGCCCGCAACCCCTCGACCGGCGCCATGATCCAGGTTCCCGCCAAGACCGTCGTCAAGTTCAAGGTCACCAAGGACCTCGCCGACGCGGTGGCGTAAGCCGATCATATTTTAAAGCAGCACCTGGCCTTCGGGCCGGTGCTGCTTGACCCCGCCGCGGCCATCCGCACAGTGGGGCGATGTTCCTCCGTCTGTTCACCGATCTGCGCGCCGCCAAGGTTCCCGTCACGCTGCGGGAGTACCTGGCCTTGCTCGAAGGCGTGGAAGCCGATCTCGCCGAGCACCGCGTCGACGAATTCTATTATCTCGCTCGCACCTGCCTGGTGAAGGACGAGCGCCATCTCGACAAATTCGATCAGGTCTTCGCCCAGGTATTCAAGGGCATGGAGACCCTGCAGCAGGCGATCGAACAGGCCGGCATTCCCGAGGAATGGCTGCGCAAGCTCGCCGAGAAATTCCTGACCGACGATGAAAAGCGCGAGATCGCGGCAATGGGCTGGGACAAGCTCTGGGAGACGCTGAAGCAGCGGCTCGCCGAGCAGCAGGGCCGGCATCAGGGCGGTTCGAAATGGATCGGCACTGCAGGAACCTCGCCCTATGGCGCCTATGGCTATAATCCCGAGGGCGTCCGCATCGGCCAGGACAGCAACCGCAACTTCCGGGCGATCAAGGTCTGGGACAAGCGCGAGTTCAAGGATTTCGACGACACGCGCGAACTCGGCGTGCGCAACCTGCGCGTCGCATTGCGGCGGCTGCGCCGCTTTGCCCGCACGGGAGCGGCTGAAGAACTCGACCTCGACAACACCATCTCGGAAACGGCAAAGCACGGCTATCTCGACGTGCAGTTGCGGCCCGAGCGCCGCAACGCGGTCAAGGTGCTGCTATTCCTCGATGTGGGCGGCTCGATGGACTGGCATATCGAACTGGCGGAGGAGCTGTTCTCGGCGGCGCGGGCCGAGTTCAAGCATTTCGAGCATTTCTACTTTCACAACTGCCCCTACGAACGGGTCTGGCGCGAGAACAGGCGCCGGCACGATCAGGTCATATCGACATGGGACATCCTGCGGACCTATTCGGCCGACTATCGCATCGTCTTCGTCGGCGACGCCTCGATGAGTCCCTATGAGGTTGCAATGCCCGGGGGCTCGGTCGAGCACTGGAACGAGGAAGCGGGCGAGGTCTGGATGCAGCGCCTGGCCGGTCATTTCCCGAAATCGGTCTGGCTCAACCCGGTCCAGCAGCACCTCTGGAGCTATACCCAGTCGATCCGTCAGATCGGCGGGCTGATGGGCGGGCGCATGTTTCCGCTGACACTGGACGGGCTGGACGGCGCCATGAAGGTACTGGGCCGCTGACAAGTCCGCGGGGAGCCGCTATGGCTGCCGCCATGCAAGATGACGATGATGCGCTCCCGCCGTCCTGGCGCCAGCGTCCCAAGCCGGTCGGCTTCGAAATCACGTACCGCCTGAAGGGCGATACGCTCGAGATCGACAGCACACGCAAGGTCGATCAGGTCAGGCTCTCGGCGGTCGAGCAGGTTCGCTTCGTCTATGCGCCGAGCAATATCTCCTCGAAGGGATTCAAGACGCAGCTCAGGCTGAGCGACGGCAAGAGCATCACCTTCGGCAACCTGTCCTGGCGCTCGCTCACCGACATGGAGCGTGACGATGCCGGCTATCGTGCCTTTGTCGAAGCGCTGTCGGCCGCAATCGTCAGGGCCAATCCGCGCGCCCGTTTTCTCGCCGGCAAGCCGAACTGGAACTGGCTGCTGCTGACCGTGGTCAGCGGCCTGTCCCTGCTCATGTTGATCATGTTCACGCTGCGCGCCTTCCTGCAGGGCTCCAGCTCGGCGGGATGGCTGGGTATCCTGCTTGCCCTCGCCTCGCTCTGGCAGGTCGGGCCGATGGTCAAGCTCAACCGCCCCCGCGAGCTGCAGACAGGCGAAGTACCGGACGACCTGGTGCCGCGCGCCTCGGCAGGCTGACAGGCCGCTTTCCGGCCGCCTCAGCCGCTGCGCACGACCAGCACCGAGCACTTCGCGCGGCGCACGATGGCCGATGCATTGGAGCCGATGACATAGGCGAGCATGCCGGGCTCATGTGAGCCGATCACGATCAGATCGGCGCCGCTCGCATCAGCTTCCGCCAGCACCTCTCCATGGATCGAGCCGACCAGCACCTTTGCGGAAACACGATCCGGCGGCAACGGAATGCCCGCCGCGATATCGGCGAGCTTGGCCTCCGCCTCGCTCTGTTGTTCGGTGTCGAAATCAGCCGGCACGAACTCCATGTAGGTGATCGGCACGAGCGACCGGACATAGACCAGCCTTATGGTTCCGCCTGACGCTTCGGCGAAGGACACCGCCGCGTTAATGGCGAGCGCCGCGAAGTCAACCTCGGCAAGATCAACGGGAACCAGAATCGATCTGTACATCGCATCCCCCCGATTTTCGGCATCGCCAGATTCCGCAGCCGCCGCCCTACGATACCACATCCAGGCACGCGCAGCGTTCCGCATGGTCGCCATGACAGGGCGGAATTGACGCAGCCCGGGCCTCGCCTAAGAGTATCGCCGCACGGAAGCAGTCTTGTGAAGTCCGTGGCGGCGCCGATGCCCGTTCCTCCTGTCCGGTAATCCGATGTGACCGACGCCCAGCCCGCCTCACGCCCGCCACGCGGGCTGCTGCACTCGCCTGCCGCCTTCCTGATGGTGCTGGCCTTCGTCAACTGGCTCGGCTTTGCAAGCTGGAGCGCGCTGCTCAACAATTTCGCCAAGGAAGCCGCCGGCTTCACCGGGCAGGATATCGGCATCCTGCAATCCGTCCGCGAGATTCCAGGCTTCCTCGCCTTCACGGCGATCATCCTGTTCTGGTTCATGCGGGAGCAGATCCTCGCCTATCTCAGCCTGCTCACGCTCGGCTTCGGGGTTGCGATCACCGGCTTCTATCCCAGTCTCGGCGGGCTCCTGATCACCACCACGATCATGTCGCTCGGCTTCCATTACTACGAGACCGGCAGCAATCCCTGCAGCTGCAATTGCTGCCCAAGGCGGAGGCCCCAAGGCTTCTCGGCAAGATCGCAGGCGCCTCGGCCGCCGCACAGCTGCTTGCCTTCGGCTCGATCGCGCTGATCTGGCGGCTGTTCCAGCCGGGTTACACGATCATCTTTGTGGTGGCGGGCCTGCTCACCATCTGCCTGACCGGCGCCACCTGGCTGCTGTTTCCACGCTTCCAGGGTGCCGTGCCGCAGAACAAGGGCTTCGTCCTGCGCAAGCGCTACTGGCTCTATTATGCCCTGACCTTCATGTCGGGCGCGCGCCGGCAGATCTTCATGGCCTTTGGCGGCTTCCTGCTGGTCGAGCGTTTCGGCTACGATGTCGCAGCGACGGCTACGCTTCTGCTTGCGACCTACGGCATCAACACCTTCGTGGGGCCGATGCTCGGCCATCTCGTCGGGCGTGTCGGCGAACGTGCGACGATCCAGCTCGAGAACATCTCTCTGATCGCCGTCTTCGTCGGCTATGCGCTGGCAAGCCACGGGCATTTCGCCGGCTGGGGCGTCTTCGTCGCCGGGGCACTCTTCATCGTCGACGGGGTCTTCTTCACGCTCGTCCTGGCGCAAAGGACCTATTTCCAGAAGATCGCGGACCCGGCCGATATCGCCCCGACCTCTGCAGTGGCCTTCACGATCAACCACATCGCCGCAGTCTTCCTGCCCGTGACCTTCGGACTGCTCTGGATCCGCGACCCTGCGATCGTCTTCTACATCGGCGCGGCGGTCGCCACCGTCTCGCTGACGCTGGCTTTTCTGGTCCCGCGGCATCCCGTGCCCGGGCGCGAGACAATGCTGGCGTCAGTCGTGCCGGCTGCGGCCGAGTAGGACCGCCCTAGGCCCGACTGCTCAGCCCTGACGGGCCGGCGTGCGCACGACGAGACCGTCGAGTTCGTCGCGAACCCTGATCTGGCACGAGAGCCGCGAGGTCGGGCGCACGTCGAACGCAAAGTCGAGCATATCCTCTTCCATGGACTCGGCATGGCCGGTCTTCTCGGCCCAGGCATAGTCGACATAGACGTGGCAGGTCGCGCAGGCACAGGCACCGCCGCATTCGGCTTCAATGCCGGGAATCCCGTTGCGCACGGCCGTTTCCATGACCGTCGAGCCGGTCTCGGCCTCAACGGTACGGCTTTCTCCCTGGGCATCGATGAAAGTGATCTTCGGCATCATAAACTCCGGCGGGGCCAACGCCGGCACCGCTTAGAGCATTTCCAGGCATTGTGGAAAGAGCGTTGACCGCCTGACCGCCCCTCAGGCGGCGCAATCGATCGTGGAAATCGCAGCGCGTGCCTCGGCCGCGGCCAGGGCCAGGGCATCCATCGCATTGTCCCTGCGCGCCGGATCATCGCCAGCCAGTTGGCGTTCCATGGCATCGGCGGCTTCGGCAACCGACCAGGCTCCGATCGCGCTGGCCGCTCCCTTCAGGGTGTGCGCCGCGTCCATTCTGGCCTTGATGTCGCTGCCGGAATGGATCGTCCGCAAATGGCTGATGCATTGCTGCGCGAAGAGCGTCAGCAGCTCGCGCTCGAGGTCGTGATCGCCGCCGGTCTGGCGGGCGAGGTGAGCAAGATCAATGGCTTTTTGGGGCATTGGAGCACTCGGAAACACGCATTTTGTACGAGCCGACTTGGCGGCTCCCATGCTCAAACAAGCGCCAACATGGTGAACGAGGCGTTAACGACGTTTGTGAATCGGGGCCTCAAATGGGTTCCAATCGCATAGAGCCTCCACTACCCTTCCAACTGGTAAATGATGGGCGCATTGTCCCTCCTGATGTCGGTCGCCAGAGGCGGCGCCCGGCAGCGCGAGGGTCGCGGCGATGTCGACCCATCGAAGTAGCGTTGCGAGGCGGCAATCATGACCCGACAGAACAAGCTCCAGGACCCGACAGAAGCGGCGATGTCCGCGATCGAGGAGGCCCTGCGGCTCGACCAGTCGAAGCCCCTCGGTGCGGAGCCCCACCCATCCGAACCGAAGCTGCCTTCGGCCACTGAAGGCGATCTCAAGCTCGACCTGCCTCGCGTCGAGCCCGCGCCCAGGCCGCCGGAACCCGCCCCCGCACCGCAGGCAGCGGCCCCACGCCCGGCGATCGCGCCCGATACCAGCCGCGTCGCCAATGACGACCGCCGCGATTCCAGTTCCCTCGTCCAGGCCTTCTCGGTCCGCCCCTCGCGCCGCCCCTCCTGGTTCGCGGGCTTTGCCTCGCTGCTCTGGCTCGCCGGCGTCGCCTTCGTGCTCGTCGGCCGCTTCGGGTCGTTCAGCGGCGGCGTGCCGGAAGGCCTCGCCGGCTTCGGCCCTGGCGAATGGGCCATGCTCGCATTGGCGATCGGCACCCCCATCGTCTTCTTCTTCGTGCTCGCAGCACTGTACCGCCGCACCCAGGAGATGCGCCTCGTCTCGCGAGCGATGACGGAGGTCGCGTTGCGCCTGGCCGAGCCGGAAGTGGTCGGCGCCGATTCCGTTCTCTCGTTAAGCCAGACGATCCGTCGCGAAGTCGCCGCCATGGGCGACGGCATCGAGCGCGCCGTCGCACGCGCCGGCGAACTGGAAACGATCGTGCGCGGCGAGATCGCCACGCTCGAGCGCGCCTATGCGGATAACGAAATCCGGTTGCGCGCGCTTATCGACGAGCTCGTCACCCAGCGGGAATCCGTTGTGGGCAATGCCGAGCGCGTGAAATTCGCGATCAGCGGCGCACATGAGTCCCTCTCCAAGGATCTGGAAAGCGCCGGCCGCAGCATTGCCGAAGCCGTCTCTCAGGCCGGCGACCGCGTCACCGGCTCGCTCGGCGAGAAGGGCGACCAGATCACGGTCGCGCTCGGCCGCGCCGGTGAGCGCATGATCGACGAGATCAGCGGCCGCAGCCACGAACTGGTCGAACGCCTGCAGATCACTTCAGGCGAGGTCAGCGAGCGGCTGTCCGGCGCCAGCGACAACCTGTCGACGATGCTCGACGGGCGCGCTCAGGAAATTGCCTCCTCGCTGGAGCGTACCGGCCAGGTTCTGACAGAGGGCCTAACCTCGGGCGCCCGCGACGTCACCAAGGCGATCAGCGAGACCGGCTCGCAGGTCGTCGAGACGCTGACGGCGCGGGTCGAGACCGTCAACGAGACCCTGAGGCAGACGGGCGAAAGCCTGGCCCAGGAGATCTCGGAGCGGGGCACCACCGTCGCCGAGCGCTTCGAGCAGAGCGGCCGCACGCTGGTCGGCCTGATCGAGGGCCAGAGCGAGACGCTGACCCAGCGTATCGCGGAGACCGGAGAGACCCTGCGCAGTTCGCTCTCGAGCGAAGGCGAAAGCGTCACCACGCGCCTCGCCGAGGTCGGCCGCGGCGTCCACAGCCTGCTCAGCCGGCAGCATGAGAGCATGGCTTCGCGCCTGCTTGAAGTCGGCAACAACGTGCACGGGCTGATCGACAGCCAGGGCGAGACGCTGGTCAGCCGCCTCACCGAGACGGCCCGCACCGTCGAGGACGTGCTGCGCGAACGCGGCGACGCCATCGTGCTGCGTTTCGACGAGGCGAGCAAATCGCTGGGGGATACGGTCGGCCGCCAGGGCGACGAACTGACGACCCGGATCACCGATGTCGGCACCAGCCTGCATGGGCTCTTCACCGAGCAGGGCGGCAGCCTCGTGACCCGCCTCTCCGAGACCGGCGAGATCGTGCATACCCTGCTCGATCAGCAGGCCGAGAAGCTCACCAGCCGCGTCTCCGGCGCCGGGAAGGATGTCGAATCCCTGCTCGACCGCCATGGCGAAACGCTGGCCGCCCGCCTCGGCCAGACCGGCGAGGACGTGCACAAGCTCCTGAACGAGCAGGGCGATGCGCTCGTCGCCCGCCTCGGCCGCAGCGGCAAGGATGTCCAGAACCTGATCGGTCAGGAAGGCGACAACCTGGTCGCGCGCCTCGGCCTTGCCGGGCAGGAAGTCCACAGCCTGATCAGCGAACAGCGCAGCTCTCTCATCACCAGCCTGTCCGAGACCGGCACCAAGGTCAGCGCCCTGCTCGAAGAGCAGACCGGCGGCATGACGGTGAAGGTCTCGCAGGCCGGCCTCGACATGCAGGATCTGCTCAGCGGCCAGAGCCAGGCGCTGGTCACGCGGGTCGCCGATGTCGGCCGCTCCGTGCACAACCTGCTCGCCGAACGCGGTGGTGCACTGATCACCCAGCTTGCCGAGACCGGAGAGAACCTCCACCTCAAGCTCGGCGAACAAGGCGATGCGCTTGCGACCCGCGTGACGGAAAGCGTCGAGAGCGCCCGCTCCGCACTGGAGCAGCAGCAGGCCGGCTTCATCGCCCGCCTCGGCGAAACCAGCCAGGAGGTCGGCGCCCTGCTCGGCGAGCAGCGCGAGACGATGATCCGCGATCTCGTCAGCACCGGCCGCGAGGTTCACACCCTGCTCGGCGAGCAGAGCGAGGATCTGGCACGGCGCATGACCGACGCCACTCGCAGCCTCACCGAGACCATCAATGTCGATGGCCGCCATGTCGCCGAAACTGTCAGCGAAGCGACACAGGGGTTGCGCGCCACCTTCACCGTGCATGCAGAAGACGCGCGCACGCTTCTTGCCGACACCGGCAGGGAAATCGTGCTGGCGCTGACCCAGCAGGGCGGACGTGTCAACGAGGCCCTGGCCGCCAATGCCGAGTCGATGCTGCGCTCGGTCGAGAACCGTGCCCAGGCGCTGAACGAGACTCTGGCAAGCCGCCACGACGCGCTGAACCAGCTCTTCGATACGCAGGGCCGCCAGATCGACGGCACCCTGGCTGCGCGCCTCGCTGCCTTCTCCGAGCTGTTCGAGACCCAGGGTCGGGGTATCGAGGCCACGCTCAACGAGCGGCTTGTCTCCCTGTCCCAGCTCTTCGACTCGCAAGGGCGCGTCATCGAGCACGGCCTCAACGAGCGCCTCGCCGCACTCACGCATCTGTTCGACTCGCAGGGCCGCGGCATCGAGACCAATCTCAGCGAGCGTCTCGTCGCCTTCACCCAGCTGTTTGAAACGCAGGGTCGTGGCATCGAGACCAGCCTCAACGAACGCCTCGCCGCCTTCACCCAGCTGTTCGACACGCAGGGCCGTGGCATCGAGACGGGCCTCAACGAGCGCCTTGCTGCCTTCACTCATCTGTTCGACACGCAGGGTCACGGCATCGCGAATGGCCTCGACGAACGCCTCGAAGCGTTCAACCAGCTGTTCGACAGCAAGGGCCACGGTATCGCCAGCGGCCTCGACGAACGCCTCGAAGCGTTCAACCAGCTGTTCGACAGCAAGGGCCAAGGCATCGCCGGCGGCCTCGACGAACGCCTCGAAGCGTTCAACCAGCTGTTCGACAACAAGGGCCAAGGCATCGCCAGCGGTCTCGACCAGCGCCTCGCCGCCTTCAACCAGCTGTTCGATACCAGGGGCCACGGCATCGCGAGTGGCCTCGACCAGCGCCTCGCCGCCTTCACCCAGCTGTTCGATACCAAGGGGCACGGCATCGCCAGCGGCCTCGACGAACGCCTCGCGGCCTTCACCCAGCTGTTCGACAGCCATGGTCACGGCGTCGCGAGCAGCCTCGACGAACGCCTCACGGCCTTCACCCAGCTGTTCGACACGCATGGTCACGGCATCGCAAGCGGCCTCGACGAACGCCTCGCGGCCTTCACCCAGCTGTTCGACACACAGGGCCGCGACATCGAGAGCGGCCTTGGCGAACGCCTTGCCGCGTTCACGAGCCTGTTCGACACGCAGGGTCGCGAAGTTGAAGCCGCGCTCGGCATCCGCCTCGACGCCTTCGAAGACATCGTGGTCCGTCAGGGCGGAGCCCTTGCAACCAAGCTCAGCACGGACACGCGCGAATTCACAGAATCCGTGGCCGCGCGCCTGAACGAGGCCGAGCGCTTGCTGACCGGCGACGGCCAGGCCCAGGCCGCCCGCATTGGCACCCGTGCGGCAGAGGCCGCCGATATTCTCGCCGCCCGAACCCAGGAAGCGGCGACGGCCATGGAAGAGCAGATCAAGGTGTTCGAGGAGCGCTCCGGCGCCAAGAGCGCCGAGATCGCCACCTCCCTCGACGGGCTCATTGCCCGCATCGACGGCAATCTCGGCTCGCGGGCCACCGCGCTCAACGAGGCGCTGGTCGAACGCACTGTCGACATCGCCCGCGTGCTTGCCGAGGGCGGCCGGGAGGTCACCCGAGCCCTGGCGGCAAAGGCAGACGAGATCGGGGATGTCGTCACCTCGAAGAGCGAGTCGCTCACGCGTACGCTCAGCGAGAAGGCCGATACCATCAACGCCACCCTTGGCGGGCGGGCGTTGCAGATCGCCGATACGCTCGACCAGAGCGTCGCGCGCTTCGAGGAGCGCGTGGTCAACCGTCTCGACTCCGTCTCCGGGACGCTCGACACGCGCGGCCAGCAGATCGCCGACACGCTGCACAACAAGTCCGAGGAGATCTCGGTCTCGCTCGGGGCCCGCGCCGACGAACTGCGCGCCCTGTTCGACGACAAGGGCGGCGGCATGGTTGCGGCGCTCGGCCTGCGCGGCGAGGCCATCGCCAACGAGGTCGCGTCGGTCGGCGAAACCGTGGTCAGCGCCATCGAGAGCCGCGGCTCTTCGATCCTCGCCGGCCTGCGCGAACGCGGCACCGAGATCACGGCTGCGCTCGACACCTCGTCGGCGGGGCTGCGGGACACGCTCGAGGTCGGAACGCGCCAGTCGGTCGAAGCCCTGGTCAGCACCAACGAGCAGCTTCGCGGCGAGCTCGGCGGCATGCTTGGCCGCCTGGGCGAAGCCAACAAGCTGATGCAGCAGATCGTCAACGGCGCGAACAAGAACCTCGGCGCGATCGAGGCCGGCCTGTCGGAACGCGTCAGCGACCTGCAGGCAGTGCTCGCCACCGTCATGGACGAGACCAAGGGGGCGACGGAACAGGTCGCGGCCCAGGTCGAGGAGCTCAAGGCCTTCTCGGAAGGCACCTTGCGCCAGACCGCTGCGCTTGTCGGCCAGCTCGACGGCCAGGGCACCTCGCTCTCCGAGGTTACCCAGGCAAGCACGGCTGCGCTGCACGCTGTTGCCTCGCGGCTCGAGCAGGTCGAGGCGCGTGTCGGCAAGGCTCTCACCGATCGCAAGGACACGCTCGAGGAAGTGCATGGCCTGATCTCGGGCAAGACCGACGACATCGAAACGATCACGCGCTCCTTCGCGGCCTTGATCGACGAGTCGCTGAGCAGCGCCGAAGCACGCGCGCGCCAGATCGGCGGCGTGCTGACAGAGTCGGCCGAAGCCACGACCGGCGCGATCATGCAGCAGTTCGAGATGATCCGTGCCACCACGGGCAAGGAGCGCGAACGCACTGCGCACGCTCTGCGCTCGGCCTATGAGCAGGTCAGCGGAGAACTCGGCAACGAGCTGTCCAAGGTCACGGAACGCTTCCAGGGCGCCGCCGAGGACATGCGCAAGATCTCCAGCGAGATCCAGCGCGAGCTCGAGGCGACACGCTCCGAACTGAAGCGCGGCGTCCTCGACCTGCCGAAGGAGACGCAGGAATCGACGGCTGAGATGCGCCGTGTGGTTGCTGAGCAGATCAAGGCGCTCAACGAGCTGACCGAAATCGCGACGCGCGCCGGCCGCAATGCCGGCCCTGCCGAAGCCCCGGCTCGCCGTCCGGCTGCGGTCATGCCGGCAGCCCCGGCCTATTCCGCCTCCGTCACGCAGGCACGCGTGACGACCCTGGCCGAACCGCTGCGGCCCTCGATCGATGCGACAGCCGAGGCTTCCAAGCCGGAACCGCGCGCCGATACGAAGGCAGCCCCGGCTCGCCCGACGCCCGCACCGGACGCTTCGCGCCGTCAGGCCACACCGGAACAGCCCCCGGCCAAGTCCGGCTGGCTGTCCGATCTGCTGAACCGCGCCTCGCGTGAGGACCGGCAGGCGGAGCCGAGCAAGCCGACTGCGCACTCGATCGAGAAGCTCGATTCGCTCTCGGTCGATATCGCCCGGATGATCGACCACGATGCGGCCGTCGAGCTCTGGGACCGCTACAAGCGCGGCGAGCGCAACGTCTTCACGCGCCGGCTCTACACCCTGCAGGGTCAGCAGACCTTCGACGAGATCCGGCGGAAGTACCGCCGCGATGCGGAGTTCAAGGAGACGGTCGACCGCTACATCGACGAGTTCGAGCGCCTGCTCGGCGAGGCGGCCAAGGACGACCGTGACTCGATGGTGGCGAAGACCTACCTCACCTCCGAGACCGGCAAGGTCTACACCATGCTGGCCCATGCGAGCGGGCGCTTCGAGTAAGCGCCCCTCCACCACCCCGAAATGCAAAACGGCCGCCCAATCGGGCGGCCGTTTTCATTGAAGTCTTGCGAACTCGATGTCGCTTTCGCCTAGATCATGCTGCGAAAGAGTGGCAACGGCTTTTCGCATCGAGCAACGCTCTCAACTATGAGAGTCGATCACGTTTTCTGTGTTTGCACGATTTCGTCCAAACACTGCGTGATCTAAGCAGCCCAGCGGACGATATCGATCAGCACCTTCGACAGCGCCTGGTCGAGCGCGTGGGCGGCGGCGGCACCGTCGACGGCACCGACGGGCACCCTGGCCGAGAACAGTTTGGCGCGCTGGATGTGCCCGGTCCGGTCCCCGACCAGCTTCGCGGTGATCTCGACGACGGCGGAGTTCGTCGCAGCATCGATATTGAAGCTGCGGATATCCGTGTTGAGCTGGAAATCGGGAACGATCCGTTCACCCGGCAGCGAAACCGACGCGATGCGACTGCCGTTCTCGAAAGTCTGGAGCAACCGTATCTGCACCAGCTTCGGAACCCGGTCGGCCCATTGCGTGCCGCCGAGGAACGACAGCGCGCCGGCAGAGTCCCGGACAATCATGCGATCGGAATCGAGGGTCTGGACCGTCGTCGGCTCGTTGATGACGAGGGCTGCGCGCGCTCCTCCGACCCGGCCGAAATCGCGCGGTGCAGACAGATCGTAGGTGGTGGGCGTCGCGCCGCCGCTGCAGCCGCTCAGCGTGAGCGAGACGGCCAGGACGAGAGCGGCGATCGGCGTGAAGCCAGGTTCTGGCGCAAGGCGGGACGACATCGGCATCTGACTAGCGCGATCCGCTATACTGGGGAAGCGGCGGACGGCCGCCAAAGATGAACTGTTGCGGATTGCGCTCGATATTGCGCAGCGCCCGGTTGAAATCCGTCAGCGTCCGACGGCCTTCGGCTGCGAGGTTCTCGATGTCGCGCAAGCCCGGCCCGGTAAAGCGGTTGATCCCGGTCGTGATCTCCGCAGTGCGCTTGTCGAGGTTCTCGGCAAGGGTGCGGATCGAGCGCGCAGCATTGCCGACCTCGGCCAGCGCCCCCTGCCCGTCCCCGGAATTCAGGAACCCCTGCGCGGCCTTGAGCACGCCCTCGACCTGATCAGCCGCCTTGTTGAGCTTCTCGCTGATCGAGGCGACATCCTTCACCACCTTGCCGACATCCTCGCTGTTGTCGCCCAGTGCGGCGGTGAACTTGTCGACATTGGCGACGATGTTGGCGACCTTGCGCTGGTCGACGGACTTCACAACCTCGGTCAGTTCATCGCTCAGGCTGCCGAGTTTCTGCGAAAGCGGGGCGATCGTATCGGCGATCTGGCCGAAGCTGCTCATCAGCTTGTCGATGCCGTCGGAATTGTTGCCGAGTGCGGCGGAGAATTTCTCGACATTCCTGACCGTGTTGCCGATCGAGCCGGCATTGTCCTTGACGAGCCCCTCGATGCCGCCGAGCACCTCGTCGGCCCGCTTGGCGATCGTGCGTACCGTCTCCAGAATGTCCTGGAACTCGGACCGTTCGGCAATGATCGTCGGCAGGCTCTGGCCAGGCTGAGGCTTCAACACAGGGGAATCCGGGTCACCACCCAGCAACTGCACGGCGACGACGCCCGCGAGGCCCTGAGCCTCGATCCGGGCCCGGGTGTCCACCCTGAGCGGCGTGGTATTGTCGACCTGAACGACGGCGTAAATCCGGCGAGGATCGTCCGGCAGCAGTTCGATGCGGGTGACCTCGCCAACACGCAGGCCATTGAAAAGCACGCTGGAACCGCGCCCCAGTCCGGTGACGGTGCCGCTGAAGACGATCCGGACATCCTGCCGGCGGCCCGCCAGGCCACTGTTGAACCAGTAGACGAAGCCGAACATCGCCGCGAGGACCGCGAGCGTGAAGAGACCGACCAGTGCGTAGTTCGCGCGCGATTCCATTAGCGCAACGTTAGAGCAGGATTCTTCAAGGGGCGAAGCAGCTTTCGGGCAACATTCTCCTCCAACGCGTCAATCGAGGCCGGGTTTCGCGGCCCTGGTCGCTTATCGAACGCGCCTCACGACCTTCTCTGGTCGGCAGGGAGGCGAGCCTGGGCCCGTTCGCCTCCAAAATACGCCTTCAGCCAGGGGTGATCGGAGGCCAGCATCGTCGCGATCGGCCCGACCGCGATGACGCGTTTGTCCGCCAGCGCAGCGATCCGGTCGCAGGCCGAATACAGGCTGTCGAGATCATGCGTCACCATGAAGACGGTGAGGCCGAGCGTTTCCTTCAGCGTCATGATCAGTTGGTCGAATTCGGCAGCGCCGATCGGATCGAGGCCCGAGGTCGGCTCGTCCAGGAAGACGATCTCGGGATCGAGCGCCAGCGCCCGCGCGAGCGCGGCGCGCTTGATCATGCCGCCCGAAAGCTCGGAAGGCGCCTTGTCCGCCGCATCGGGCCTGAGACCGACCATCTCGAGCTTGAGCATCGCCATCTCGTCGAGCAGCGCGGGCGACAGCTTCAGGTATTCCCGCATCGGCACCTGGATGTTCTGCTTGACGCTGAGAGCCGAGAAGAGAGCGCCGTGCTGGAACATGACGCCAAAGCGCTGTTCAAGGGTGCGTCGCGCAGGCCCTTCGAGATCGTCGACATTCTCGCCGAAGACCTCGATCGTGCCGCGCTGCTTGCGCACGAGCCCGAGGATCGTGCGGGTGAGGACGGATTTTCCCGTGCCGGAACCACCGACGAAACCGAGGATCTCGCCGCGCATGACGTCGAGATCGAGGCCGTCCATGATCACCTTGTCCCCGAAGGCGACCTTGAGATTGCGCACCTTGATGACAGGCTCCGGCGCGTCCTGGTTGCTCCCGGACGGTTCGGCCGCGTCATGCGACGGCGGATATCCCGCCGACTGGCCCCAGTTTGCGCTCATGCCCGGCCCACCGCCCTCAAAACTGGATGGATGCAAAGAACATGGCGAAAAGCCCGTCCACCAGGATGACCATGAAGATCGCCTTCACCACCGAGGCCGTGACCTGACGGCCGAGCGACTCGGCCGAGCCCTGGACGGCGAGACCTTCGATCGAGGCGATCAGACCGATGACGAAGGCCATGAAAGGAGCCTTGATCAGCCCGACGGCGAAATGCTTCCAGGTGATCACCGATTGGAGGCGCGCCAGGAAGGTATCGATGCCGATGCCACCATAGAGCCAACTCACCAGCGCCGCCCCCGCCAAGCCGGCCATGGAAGAGATGAAGGTGAGGATCGGCAGCGAGATGATCAACGCCAGGATGCGCGGAACGACGAGGACCTCGATCGGGTCGAGCCCCATCACCCGCAGGGCATCGATTTCCTCGCGCATCTTCATCGAGCCGATCTCGGCGGTGAAGGCCGAGCCTGAACGGCCGGCAATCATGATCGAGGTGAGCAGTACCCCGAGCTCGCGCAGAATCAGGATGCCCGTCAAATTGACGACGAAGGCCGAAGCGCCGAACTGCTGCAGCTGGAATATGCCCTGCTGGGCGACGATGCAGCCGACCAGAAACGAGATCAGCATGATGATCGGCGCGCCATTGAAGGCGATCAGCTCGATCTGATTGACGAGCGGCGGTCCCCTGAACTTGCGCGGACCGAACATGACGCTGACGGAGCCGACCACCACCTCGCCGAGGAACATCGCTCCGCCGACCATGTCGCGCCCGAAGCGGACCATGGCCTCGCCGATATTCACCAGCACGCTGACAATGCCGAAATGATGGACCGTCGGCGGGACGGAGCAGTCGTGGATATTGACCTCGGCCAGCAGCACCGCGTGCTCCGGCCTCCGGCTGACGAGTTCGACCGAGCCCCCGGCGGCCTCGCGCTGGTTCTTCAGCCGGTTGAGAACATAGGCGCCGAGCGTATCGAGCCGGATGATCGCGGAGAGATCGAGGGTCGCGCGCGACACCGAGGCGATGCGTTCGCCCATTTCAGCGATCAATTCCTCAATGCGCGGCGCGCGCTCGGCGCTCCAGGAGCCGGTCAGCTCGATGGCGAGCCTACCTGCATCGTCGTGAAAGACGGCCTGGGGTTCGGCGGTGTCGAGGCTCGCCATGGTCTCCCTGATGTCCCTCGATCGGCCTCATCGGACCTCCGTCCGCGCATGGCACCCTAATGCCAGGTCAGGCCCTATCCCCGAAACCTGTATCGCCGTGCCGGGCACGCTTGGCAAGCGTCGTCGCGCTGCATCGCTGTCGCTGCGAACGCTCCCACCGCGTGATCGGCGCGCTCCGGTTTTTTTGTGCATCGAGGCGCCTTTCAATGCCGCATGGCAGCACTTCCTTAATCAATTCTGTCGCACGGTTTTCGCTGGATCATCACGACTGCCCGGCCCGAATCGGTCAGTCTCCCCGAGAGCAGGTTCGTCATGGGCGACGCGCGTTCGCTGACACCGCTGAGCGAGACCGACTACGAGGCTATCGCCGCGGCAGTGATGGAGACCGCGCGCGGGCGGTGGTTCATGGCCGAGCACGCCAAGCGAAACCGGCAGGCCGACACCGCTCAGGTGCTCGCTGCCATCGACAGGCTGCAGCATGCCATGGGCGTCTCTGCTGCTCCGGCGTCGAGCGGACCAGATGTGAGCGAGGCCATCGCGCTGATCATGGATCTGCGCAGCGATCTGGAACGGATCAGCGGCAAGGCCGGCGAGCCGTCGTCGCGTCTCGCTGCACGTATCGAGACCGCGGCCGGCAGCATCGTCGGCGCGACCGAGAGCATCCAGGAAGCTGCCTGGGGCCTGCGCGAGAGTGGCGCAGCGGAAGTGATGTGCGACCTGCTCGATCGGCGGGCGACGGAGATCTATGCGGCAAGCGCCGTTGTCGAGGGCACCGCGCAGCAGATCGGCAAGATCGCCGACACGATCGCCATGCTCGACAGCAGCCTGCGGGCCATCGCCGGCAGCATGCATGTCGCCCCCGACACAAGCCGGATCACGCCGCTCCCGATGCCTGCCAAGGCGCTTGATCTGCGCGAGGCCGTTCCACTCTCGACCTATGACGACATCGAGATCGTCGAGATCGACGACAAGCCGCGCTCCACCCTGCACGAGACCCCGCGCATCCGGACGAGAGCCTCCAATCATCGGCGACTCAGCACGATTCAGATGATGGAGGAAGACCTCGTCTTCGCGGAAGCCCCCGAGGCTGCGGTCACAGTGGCTGCGCCGAAGCCGAGAGCCGCGGCGACGACGTCGGAGGTCGAGCTGCGCAAGATCGAAGCGCTCCCGGTCGACGAGAAGCTCGCCTTCTTCGCCTGATCAGCCGGGTTTCGCGACAAAACTATCCATCTTGCCGGGGTTCAGCAGGCCGTAGGGATCGACCTCGTGCTTGAAGCCGAGCTGGTCGGCATCGGCCCGCTTGTGGCGGCTGCCACCTTCGAGCGAGACGACATGCGGGTTCGCGATCATCACGCCCGCCTCCTCATGCAGCGCGATGATCTCGTTCAGCCGCTCCGGGGTCGTGTAGCGCAGAATCGGCAGGGCGCTCGCGGTCACGCGTCCACCGAAGCGGATGAATTCGTGATGAGGCAGCACCTCGTCCGGGAAGCGTGTGATCATCTCGCGGGCGCTCGCGACCAGCCGGTCATGCGGGAACAGGCACTGCAGATAGGTGATCGAGCGATCGCTCTTCAGCCATTGCAGCGTCGTGTGGTTCCAGGTGTACTCATAGAGCGGCACCGTGCCCGGCCCCTCCTCCGAGGGCGCCTCATAGGTCACCGTTCCGCGCGCACCGATGATCGCCTTGAAGGGGCCAAGCGAGGCCTCCGCGATCATGCAGATCAGGATGCTCTTGCCTGGCGGGCAATGCTGCTTCAACGCGCCGAAATAGGACGGGATCGGCGATGAGATCGGCGTCACCAGCTTCTTGACCACGCCGTCTGCCAGCGCGACGTCATAGCCGGCCTGGAACGCCTCGATGTAATCGTCGAAGGCGACGATGACGTCGATCCACGGCCAGGCCGGGGCCAGCGGCATTTCGAGCGCGGTGATGATGCCGGTCGTGCCGTAGGCGCGGTTGACCTTCTGGGCTGCGTCGTCGCGCAGCTCGAGAATGCGCGGCTCCTCCTCCACCGTGACGACGCGGGCCGCGAGGATATTGCCCGGTTCGCGCAGGCCGCCATAGGTCACGGAGCCAACGCCGCCCGAGCCGCCCGCGACGAAGCCGCCGACAGTCGCCGACCGTTTGGTCGAGGGATGCATGCGCAATTCGTAGCCGGATGGCCGGGTCGCCATGTCGATATCGAGCAACCTGGCGCCGGCCTGGACGCGGATCGCGCCGGGCTTCTGCCACTCGATCGCGGTCAGTGCGGTGATATCGAGCAGGACGCCGCCTTCAAGCGGCACGGCCTGACCGTAATTGCCGGTTCCCGCGGCACGCACCGTCAGCGCGATGCGTCGCCTGGCACAGGCCGCCGCAACGCGCACCACATCGGCCTCGTCGCGCGGACAGACGATGATATCGGCCGACTTGTTCGCCAGTTCGGCATTGAGGATCGGCGAGTACCAGAAGAAGTCGCGCGAGCGCTTGCGCACGACCTGCGGCTCATCGATCAGCGGGATGTCGGCGATATCGGTCTTGAAGCCCGCGATATCGTAGCGCGAGGGCTGAACCGCCCTCGGTTTGCGGTCCGGGACGGCGTTCATGATCAATTCTCCCGCTTCAGCGCGCTTTCATGCCAGCGCCGCAACAGCAGATGCGAGATCCAGCTCGTCACCAGGAAGATCGCGATGCCCGAGAGCGAGATCATGATCAGGGCGGCGAAGACCCGCGGAATCTTGAGCTGATAACCGGCTTCGAGGATGCGATAGGCGAGGCCCGACTCGCTCCCACCCGTTCCGGCAACGAACTCCGCCACCACCGCGCCGATCAGGGCAAGACCGCCGGAGATCTTCAGGCCCGCCAGGAAGTAAGGCAGCGCGGCCGGCAGCTTGAGATAGCGCATCGTCTGCCAGCGCGTCGCGCCATAGAGCTGGAAGAAATTGATCAGGTTGTGGTCGGCCGAGTTCAGCCCGAGGATCGTGTTCGACAGGATCGGGAAGAAGGCGACGATCCAGGCGCAGATCAGCAGCGACAGGTTGATGTCGCCGGCCCAGATGATGATCAGCGGCGCGATCGCGACGATCGGCGTGACCTGGAGGACCACCGCATAAGGCAGAAGCGACATCTCCAGCCATTTCGACTGGGTGAAGAGCACGGCCAGCGTGACGCCGACGACCACGGCTGCGAAGAGCGCCATGAAGGTGATGCGCAGCGTGATCCAGAGCGAGCCCGAAAGCGTGCCCCAGTCGGCGATCAGCGTTTGCCCGATCAGCACCGGCCCGGGCAGGATATAGGGTGGGATCTCCTTCCAGCGGACGAGGAACTCCCACAGGCCAAGCGCCAGCACGCCAACCGCGATCGGCGCCAGGATGCGGGGCCAGGCGCTGGCGGGCAGGCCGAGGATGCGGGGCTCGGCCGCGAAGATCGGGCGCGCTTCCGCATCGGTCCCGTCATGGGGCACATGCGGCATGGTGGTATCCAGGGACGGCGCGCTCATGAGCCGATCGCCTCCTTGAGCTTGCCGGAAACGACACGACACAGATGCGCGTAATCGGCCGAGGTGCGGAACAGCTCGTCGCGCGGATAGGGAGCATCGACGTCGAGATCTGCCATGACGCGCCCGGGACGAGCCGCCATGACGACGATGCGCTTCGACAGGTAGACCGACTCGAACACCGAATGGGTGACGAAGACGGCGGTGAACTTCGTCTTCCACCAGAGCTCGAGCAGGTCGTCATTGAGGCGGTGACGGGTGATTTCGTCCAGCGCCGCGAAGGGCTCGTCCATCAGCAGGATCTTTGGCCGCATCACCAGCGCACGGGCGATCGAGACGCGCATTTTCATGCCGCCGGAAAGCTCGCGCGGATAGGATTTCTCGAAGCCCTTCAGCCCGACCAGCGCCAGCATCTCGGCCGAGCGCTCCTGCGCCTCGCGCTTCGGCACATGCTTGAGGATCAGCGGCATCATCACGTTGGACAGAGCATCCGCCCAGGGCATCAATGTCGGGTCCTGGAAGACGAAGCCGAGATCGCGCTCCGGCTTGCCGGAGGCGTCATGGCTCGTCGTCGGCCAGTCGATCGTGCCCGTCGATGGCGCACCCAGGCCTGCGATCATCCGCAGCAAGGTCGACTTGCCGCAGCCCGAGGGGCCGAGCAGGCTGATGAACTCGCCCGTGCCAAGGTCGAGATTGACGTCGCGCACGGCCAATGTGCCGTTGGCGAACTGCTTCGAGACATGCCGGACTGATACGAGCGGCCTGGCGCCGCTGCCTTCGACATGAGGTCTGCTCAGATAGGCTGTGTCCAAAGCCTGATGATCCATCTTGCTGCTGTCGAACGTCTTCCGGTCATCCCGGACGGATCGGCGCCGCCGCGCCGACCCGGGGTCCATGAAGGGCGGAAGCCGCCTACGCCTTGCCGACGCCCTTGTTGATGAACTCGAGGCTATAGGCCTTCTTGATGTCGATGCCAGCAGGGAAGACGCCGGCCTCCGTCATCATCTTGTAGAAATCGGCCCAGCGCGCATCTGTCATCGCGCCGATGCCAAGCGTCAGCGCGTCCCCCGAGAGCACGATGCCGTTCTCGTTCATGACCTGGCGGGCATAGGCGAGCTTCTCGCCGTCCATGTCGGGATTGTCCTTGAGGATCAGCGCGTTGGCGGCCTCGATCGCCGGGCCGCCCTTCATGTACTCGGCCCAGCCTTCGAGAGTCGCGGTGACGAAGCGCTGCACCACGTCCTTCTTCTCGGCGACCATCTTCTTCGAGATGTTGATGGTCGTGTTGTAGTTGCCGAAGCCGGAATCGGCGAGCAGGTGCACGACCGGGTTCACGCCGGCCTTGCGGATCGCGAAGGGCTCGGAGGACAGGAAGCCCTGCTGCGAGATCGTCTTGTCGGCCAGGAACGGCGCCATGTTGAAGGTGTAGGGCCGGATCTGCTCGTCGGTGAAACCGAACTTCGCCTTCAGGAAAGGCCAGAAGCTGGTGCGTCCGCCGGCGCCGACCAGGATCGGCTTGCCCTTGAGCGCAGCCAGCGTGTCGTTGCCCTGGCCCGGATGCGAGATCAGGACCTGCGGGTCCTTCTGGAAGATCGAGGCGATGCAGAGGAAGGGCAGGTTCTCCTGGGCATAGCGGATCGCCTCGAACGAGTTCGACATGATCATGTCGACCCGGCCACCGAGCAGGAGCTGCGACGGGTTCTGCTGCGGGCCGCCCATGCGGATATCGGCGTCGATGCCGTATTTCTTGTAGATGCCGTTGGCGAGGGCGAGATAGAAGCCGCCATGTTCGCCCTGGGCGCGCCAGTTGGTCTGGTAGCTGACCTTGTCCAGCGTCTGGGCATTGACCCTGGCTCCGGGAACCGGGATCAGAGCGGAAGCGGCCGAGCCGCCGATCAGGCCGAGCGCAGCGCGACGGCTCACGCGATACTTCATCGTCATGGAACGGACCTCCAGGAACAGGCTAGCCAGCGGCGTCCGCGCCGCGCTGTGGCCACCAGCGAGCAACATATATGCCACGCTGCCAGGCGCGCTGGAAATCCGGCATCGCATTATTACGCACAGAGATCGGGCATTTGCCCAATTCCTCGCCAGATCTGCAACACCTGAAGTGATCAACAGCCGCGACGGCGCCATGCGGCCACGCGGCTTCCTCCGCCGGCACTTCCGGCTATGGTGGCGCCGTCCACGGAATCCGAGATCAGCATGACCAGCCCTGCCCTCTCCGCACTTCGCGCCGAACTCGCAGATCTGACGATCTATGACGACGCGCCGTCGCTCAGGATGCACAGCCGCGACTTCTTCTGGTTCTCCCCCGTGCTGAAGCCGGATCTCGAGGGCAAGCAGGCTGAACTCGTGATCCTGCCGAAGACCAAGGACGAGGTTCGCCGCGTCGCCTCGGCCTGCGCGCGCCATCGCGTGCCATTGACGGTTCGCGGCGGCGGCACCGGCAATTACGGCCAGGCCGTGCCGCTCGAAGGTGGGGTCGTGCTCAACCTGTCCCGGTTCAGCCGCGTGGTCTCGACCACGCTCGGCGCGGGCCGGTTCGAGGCTGGCGCGAACATGCTCGATATCGACAAGGCGCTTGCCCCGCTCGGGCAGGAGTTGCGCATGCATCCCTCGACCCGGGCACAGGCAACGCTCGGCGGCTTCATCGCAGGCGGAGCTGCCGGCGCTGGTTCCTGCACGTGGGGACAGATCGACAATCCAGGCGCGGTCATCGCTGTCGAAGTCATGACGGTCGAGCCGGAGCCGCGGCTGATCGAGCTGCGCGGCAAGGACATCCTCAAGGTCATGCACGCCTATGGCGTCAACGGCATCATCACCGAGGTCGAGGTGCCACTGGCACCCGCCCATGCATGGGCAGAACGGATCGCGACCTTCGAGACCCTTGGCCAGGCGGCCGCCTTCGGCCAGGCCTTCACCGAATGCGACGGTATCGCCAAGAAGCTGATCAGCATCCACGATCCCCGCATTGCCCCGTATTTGCGCCGACTCGCCCCCTGGCTGGGCGAGAACAAGGCCTTCGCCATCCTGATGGTCTCGGAGCCGCAGGGCGACGAGCTCGACCGGCTGATTGCCGAGATGGGCGGAACGGTCACCTTCTCGCGCGCAGCGGCTGAAGCCCGCGCCGCGGCATTCGGGGAGCATCGCGAGAAGGGCGCGCCCGGCCCGCTCTACGAATACACCTGGAACCACACCACGCTGCATGCGCTGAAGGTCGACCCCGACATCACCTATCTGCAACTGCGCTTCCCGCCGGTCCGTAACCTCGAACTGCTGGCCTGGGCCGAGACGCATTTCCACGAGGATGTGCTCTTCCACATCGAGTTCCAGCGCCGGCAGGGCAAGGTCTACCATTCCAGCCTGCCGCTGGTGCGCTTCACCACGGCCGAACGCCTGCACGAGATCATGGCGCAGGCCGAAGAAGCGGGCATCCAGGCCTCGAACCCGCATAGCTGGGTCCTGAACAACGCCGGCTGGAAGAAGGTCGATGCGCCGCAACCGGAGTTCAAGCGGATCGCCGATCCGCAAGGACTGATGAACCCCGGCAAGCTGTTGAACTGGCAAGCCGATGCTGCGCAGGCGGCGGAATGACGAGCAGACAAGGACGGATTGAGCGATGAGCGCGCGTTTCTGGGGCGACCTGAAGACCACCGATTTCGAGGGGCTGTCGCCCGACAACACCGTGGCGGTGCTGCCGCTGGCGGCGATCGAGCAGCACGGGCCGCATCTGCCGGTCTCGGTCGACACCACCATCATGAATTCCATGCTGGCCGAGGC
Source organism: Allobosea sp. P1_A7 (assembly GCF_056406775.1). NCBI lineage: Bacteria > Pseudomonadati > Pseudomonadota > Alphaproteobacteria > Hyphomicrobiales > Alloboseaceae > Allobosea > Allobosea sp. P1_A7. Next base: position 21,634 of record NZ_JBFTZN010000001.1, on the reverse strand, counting down.
GATGCCGCTGGTTCCCGCCAATCTCGATGTGCTGGTGCTGCCGACGCTGCCGATCTGCAAGTCGAACGAGCATCTGCATTCGCCGGGCACGCTGACCCTGTCCTGGGAGAGCGCGACGCAGAGCTGGCTCGAGATCGGCGAAAGCGTTCGGCGCGCCGGCCTGCGCAAACTCGTCATCGTCACCTCGCATGGCGGCAATATCGACCCGATGAAGGTGGTCGCGCGCGAACTGCGCGTGCGCCACGGCATGCTGGCTGTCACCACCGCCTGGCGCGCCTTCGGTCTGCCGCAAGGCGTCTATGCCGATCTCGATGCCAATCACGGCATCCATGCCGGCGACATCGAGACCTCGCTGATGCTGCATTTCCGGCCGGATCTCGTCGACATGGGCAAGGCCGGCCATTTCGAGCCGAGCACGATCAAGATGCAGGGCGAGTACGCCTGGCTCAGGCCGACTGGCCTGCATGCGCATGCCTGGATGGCGCAGGACGTCAATCCCAGCGGCGCGGCAGGCGATGCCAGCCTGGCGACGGCCGAAAAGGGCAAGGCGACAGCGGCCCTTCAGGCGAAGGGTTTTGCCGAGCTGCTGGCAGACGTCGCCAGGTTCCCGCTCTCGCAACTGCACAAGGCGTCGTAATCGGCAGCCTCAATCGGGGTCGAGCAGGCGCGGTCCCGCGCCCTGCTCGCCCAACCGATCCCAGGGATTGTGCAGCGGGCAGCTCTTCACCGAGAGGCAGCCGCAGCCGATGCAGTCGGTCAGGTGGTCGCGCAGCCGCGTCAACCGGTCGATCCGGCGCTCCAGCTCAACCTTCCAGACCGATGACAGGCGTGACCAATCCTCCGCCGTCGGCGTGCGCTCCGATGGCAAGGCCTTGAAGGCGTCGCCGATCGTCTTCAGCGGGATTCCCGTGCGCTGCGCCACCTTGATGATCGCCACGCGCCGGAGAACCTCCCGCGGATAGCGGCGCTGGTTTCCGCTGCTCCGCGCGCTCCGGATCAAGCCTTTCGCCTCATAGAAATGGATGGTGGAGACAGCGAGCCCGCTGCGCCTCGCCACCTCGCCGACGCTCATCTCATCGAAGAAATGGGCGTGATCCGCTTTGCTCATCGACGCTTGACCTTAACCCTGCTTGAGGTTTTATAACCCTGCGCTTCCGATGTGCAAGCAGCCTGGAGCGCGACCATGCACCGCCCGTTAGACCGCAGGATCCACCTCGCCCTGATCTATGGCAGCACCCGTGAGGGGCGGCTCTGCGACCGGGTGGCCAACTGGGCGCTGTCGCAGATCGAAGGCGAAGGCCCATTCGTCGTTGATGTCATCGATCCGCTGACGCTCGACCTGCCGAAGCGCCACCCACGCGGCGAAACTCCGACGGTGCGCCTGCTCAGGGAGCGGATCGGGCGCGCCGATGGCTTCATCGTGGTCACGCCGGAATATAACCGCGGCTATCCGGCGCCTCTGAAGTTCCTGATCGATCTCGTCGGGGCGGAGTGGCGCGGCAAGCCGGTCGCCTTCGTGTCCTATGGCGGCGTCTCGGGCGGCTTGCGCGCCATCGACCAGTTGCGCCAGGTTTTCAACGAGTTGCACGCGGCCACTATCCGCGACGTTGTCTGCTTTGCGCATGCCTGGAGCCAGTTCGACGAGACCGGCCAGCTCCTGGATGCGACCAAGGCCGAGCAGGCGATGGCAACCATGCTGGCGCAACTGCACTGGTGGGCGACAGCGCTGCGCGATGCCCGGGAAAACGTCCCCTATGGTACATTCGCGGCTTGAATCGATCAGCAATCACCGACGACAATAGGTCGGAGAGGGGTCATCAAATGGCCCCTTTCAACCTACATATTTTATAAGACGGCTAATGAAATTCAGCTAGATTGGCTGCGCTTCGCGAGGCCCTTGGCACCCCCGATTCGGAGACCACCGTACGAGATGAACGCAGTCGACAGCACCACCTCGGTCCTGATCCACCTCGCAGGGGCGGTGGCTCTGCTGATCTGGGCCGTACGCCTGGTCAGGACGGGCGCCACGCGGGCTTTCGGCTCCTCGCTCCGACAGGCGCTCGCGCGTTTCACGCGCAACCGCTTCACGGCGCTGGCGAGCGGAGCGGCGGTGACTCTGGTGCTGCAAAGCTCGACGGCGACGACGCTGCTGCTCTCCTCGTTCGCGGGCCAATCGCTGATCACGCTGCCGATGGCGCTTGCCGTGCTGCTCGGAGCCAATATCGGCACGGCGCTCGCAGCCTTTCTCGTGTCGCTCGATCTTGGCTGGATCTGGGGGCTTTGCCTCGCCGTCGGTGTGGCGCTCTATCTCGCCAACGAGGCGATGGACCGGGCCCGCAATATCGGCCGTGTCCTGGTCGGCATCGGGCTCATCCTGCTGTCGCTCGTCGAGCTGAAATCCGCTGCCGCTCCGCTCGCACAGTCCCCGACCTTCAAGCTGATTCTGCAGGCACTGGCCGGCGAGCCGGTCATCGCCGTGCTTGTGGCCGTCGCCGCGACCTGGCTGACCCATTCCAGCCTTGCCATCGTGCTGCTGATCGCTTCGTTCTGGTCGGGCGGGCTGCTCTCCCCGACCATGGCCGTGACACTGATCGTCGGAGCGAATCTCGGCAATGCCCTGGTCCCGGTCATCGACCAGCTCGGCGCCCCGATCGCGCAGCGCCGTGTCGCGGTCGCCAATCTACTGACGCGCCTCGTCATCGCCGTCATCGTGATCCCGTTCGCCGGCCCGCTCGCCGGCTGGTTCTCGTCCCTGTCTCTCCATCCCGGACGGCTCGCAGTCGAGCTGCATCTGGCGCTGAACATCGCCGGCGGGCTGCTGTTCCTGCCCTTCATCACACCAATTTCCAACCTCGTCCTGCGGCTCATGCCGAGCGCGCCGACAAACGAACGCGTGATCCGCCCGCTCTACCTCGACCCCGGTGTCCTCGACAGCCCATCGGAAGCGCTTGCCTGCGCGATGCGCGAGACGCTCCATCTCGGCGACCGCGTCGGCGAGATGCTGAAGGACACGCTGACCCTGCTCGATGGCGACCAGATCAAGCTCTCCCGCGAGATCTCGCAGGCCGATGACGGTGTCGACACGATCCACGAGGCGATCAAGCTCTATCTGGTACGGCTGTCCCGGTCCGAGCTGAGCACAGAGGAAAGCCGCCGGCTGCTCGAGATCGTCACGTTGAACACCAATCTCGAGCATATCGGCGACGTCATCGACAAGAACCTCCGGGAACTGGCCGAGAAGAAGATCCGCAAGGGCTATCGCTTCTCGGCGGAGGGGCTTGCCGAGATCAGCGCACTGCATGCGCGGGTGTCCCACAGCCTGCGGCTGGCCTTGAACGTCCTCGCGACACGCGACATCGCATTGGCGCGTCAACTCTTCGATGAGAAGGCCGTGATGCGTTCCGCCGAGCGCCGCGCGACCGAAAGCCATTATGAGCGGCTGCGCAGCGGCGTGCCGGAATCGATCGAGACGAGCTCGATCCATCTCGACGTGCTGCGCGACCTCAAGCGCATCCACGGGCACATCACGTCGATCGCTTATCCCATCCTCGAGACGGCCGGCGAATTGCGGGAGAGCCGCCTCAGGCACCGCGAAGCATCCGCTGCCGAGGCTGATTTCGATCTTGGCATGGTACCGCAACCCAAGGGCTGAGCCCGCTCGCCAGCCCTCGCGGATGTATAGTCCAAAGGCGTAGGTCTTTGGGAGGCTACGAGGGTTTCTCCTTGATCTCAATGCGGAGCGAGCATTGATCAACGCTGAGCACTATCGACTTCACAAAATAGAACTGGCCGCTGGCGAGCGGGAGAACGCATGATGAGCTGCATTGCCACTATCCGGAGACACTCATGCGGCTCCAACTCCTCCGCAATGCCACGCTCAAGCTTGTCTATGCGGGCAGGACATTCCTGATCGACCCTGATTTCGGCCCCATGCACGGCCGTCCAACTTTCACCGGCAAATCCGCAAACCCGATGGTCGAGCTGCCCGAGCCGATCGAGAGCATTCTCGATGGTGTCGACCAGGTGATCGTCTCGCACCTGCATTCCGACCATTTCGACAGCGTCGCGAAGGAGCGCATTCCCAAATATCTGCCGCTGACCTGCCGCCCCGGCGACGAGGACAGGATCGTGGAGGCGGGTTTCCAGTCAGTCAGCCCCGTGGAGTGCTTCCAGCGGATCGGACCGATTATCCTGAAGCGCGTTCCGGCGCAGCATGGCAGCGGCGCGGTCGTCGAGAAGATGGGGCCCGTCATGGGCTTCAGCCTGGAGGCCCCAGGCGAGCCGACGCTCTATTGGTGCGGGGACAGCATTCTCTATCCGCCACTGCTCGAAGCGGTTTCAGCGACCGCGCCGGATGTGATCGTCACCCATTCCTGCGGTGCCCTCTGGGACAACACCCTGATCGTGATGGACGACGCCCAGACGCTGGCACTCTGCGAAGCAGCCCCCGAGGCCATCGTCATCGCGACCCATATGGAGGCGCTCGACCATGCGAGCATCAACCGGGCGGCCCTGCGCAAGGCCGCCGAACAGCGCGGTATCGGGCCAGAGCGCCTGCTGATCCCCGGCGACGGCGAAACCATCGAAATCAGGGAGCCCGCGCGGGTTTGACCGCGCGGTGCTGGGTTACTCCCCCGCTTTGGCGGTCTTGGCGTAGATGTCGCGATAGCTGTCGCGCAGCAGGTTCTTCTGGACCTTGCCCATGGTGTTGCGCGGCAGTTCGGGCACGATGAAGACCTGCTTCGGCAGCTTGAACTTGGCGAGGCGCTGGTCGAGCGCCTTCGAGATCGACGCGGCGGTGATCTCGGCCCCGGGCTTGACCACGACCACGGCCGTGACGCCCTCGCCGAAATCGGGATGGGGACAACCGATGACCGCGCTCTCGATCACGCCCGGCATCTCGTCGATCTCGGTCTCGACTTCCTTCGGATAGACATTGTAGCCGCCGGTAATGATCAGGTCCTTGCCGCGCCCGACGATATGGACATAGCCGGCGGAGTCGATCTTGCCGAGGTCCCCGGTGATGAAGAAGCCATCGTTGCGGAACTCGGCCTTGGTCTTCTCCGGATTGCGCCAGTACCCCTTGAAGACGTTCGGGCCCTTGACCTCGATCATGCCGATCTCGTCGGCACCGAGCGTCCTGCCGGTTTCCGGGTCGGTGACGCGCGCGCTCACGCCTGGCAGCGGGAAACCGACCGTGCCGGCAACACGCTCGCCCTCATAAGGGTTGGAGGTGTTCATATTGGTCTCGGTCATGCCGTAGCGCTCGAGGATGGCGTGGCCGGTGCGCTCGCGCCATTCGCGATGCGTCTCGGCGAGCAGCGGCGCCGAACCGGAGACGAAGAGGCGCATATGCCGGGTCGCCTCCTTGGTCAGGCGCGGATCCTGCAGCAGCCGGACATAGAAGGTCGGCACGCCCATCATACTGGTCGCCTGCGGCAGGTATTTCATGATCTGCTCGGGATCGAATTTCGGCAGCAGGATCATCGAGGCGCCGGCGAAGAGCACGACATTGGTCGCGACGAAGAGGCCATGCGTATGGAAGATCGGCAGCGCATGCAGCAGCCGGTCATTCCTGCTGAAGCGCCAGTAGTCGACGAGCGCGAGCGCATTCGAGGCCAGGTTGTCATGGCTCAGCATCGCGCCCTTGGAGCGCCCGGTCGTCCCCGAGGTATAGAGGATGGCGGCTAGGTCGTCCGGTCCACGTGCGACATCGGCGAATTCTGCGGAAGCGCCGCCGGCCTTGTCGAAGAGCGTACCTGTCGCGACACCGAGCGTTTCCAGCTTGGCACCGGCCTTCTCGGCGTAGGGCCGCAGGGCCTCGGCCTTGCCCGGATCGCACACGAAGACCGCGGGCTCGGCATCTCCGAGGAAATACTCGATCTCGGCCGGCGTGTAGGCGGTGTTCAGCGGCAGGAAGACGGCGCCGGCGCGGATCGTGCCGAGATAGAGCATCAGCGCCTCGATGCTCTTTTCCACCTGCACGGCGACGCGATCGCCCGGCTTCACGCCGAGCGCCACCAGGGCATTGGCGAAGCGGGCGGACACCGCGACCATCTCGGCATAGCTGTAGCGACGGCCGTCACCGAGAAGCGCGAAGGGCGCGTCGGGTGCGGGAATGCGCGCGGTGACGAGGTCGAACAGATGATTGGCCATGACAGGTCTCAGGTTTTGGTTCAGGCGGAGACGGGACGGAGCAGCTTGCGGACGGCGGACGATGCGACGACGGTGTTGCGGCTGGCGAAGGCCTCGTGATTGGCTTCGATATCGCCGAGATCATAGCGGTAATTGACCATCACGCCGTGCGACTCGCGCAAGCCCCGGGCCGAGAGATTGCCGCCTATATTGATGCGTTCCAGCCTTGCGCCGTTGCCGAGATGGAAGCGCGCGACAGGGTCGATGACCCGCCCCGACGACGCGCGGGCGCGCAGCAGATACTGCGCCGCCATCTGGCCCAGCAGCTTGTCGCGCCGCGCCCTCTCCGGCTCGTCGAGCGCAATCGTCTCGCCGACCGGGCGCGCAAGCTCGGAGAGTTCCTCATTGGTGAGCAGCGGGTCGCCAGGCTCGGCGACGATGCCCGCGAGCCAGCGCGCAAAGCCGGGAACGGGCGAAAGAGTGACGAAGGTATCCAACCCGGGCAGTTCGCGCTTCAGGTCCTCGGCGACCTGCTTGATCAGAAAATTGCCGAAGGAAATGCCACGCAGCCCCTCCTGGCAGTTCGAGATCGAATAGAACACCGCGGTGGACGCATTCTGGGCCGCGAGGACCTCGCGCTCTTCACTCAGGACTTCGGCGATGCTGCGCGGGATCGCGCCCGTCAGCGCAACCTCGACGAAGATCAGCGGCTCGTCGACAAGCTGCGGATGGAAGAAAGCGAAACAGCGCCTGTCTGCCGGCTCGAGCCTGCGGCGCAGATCATCCCAGCCCTGAATCTCGTGCACCGCTTCGTAGCGGATGACCTTTTCCAGCACATTGGCCGGTGTGTGCCAGTCGATGCGGCGCAAGACCAGGAAGCCGCGATTGAACCAGGAGCCGAAGAGATGCCGGAAATCATCATCGACCGGCTTCAGGGCCGGGTCGGCCTCGATCGCCTCGAACAACGCCTCCCGCATGCGGACCAGCACATGGGTGCCGCCGGGCGCGAGGTTGAGGCGGCGGAAAAGTTCCTGCCGGCGCGGCTCGGAGGCAATGTGCAATGCTGCGATCGCAGCCGCATCCGCCTCATTCTGGTAGCGTGCGATGGCGGCGCTCAACTTCTCCTCATCCGGGCCGAAGCGATCCTGAAGCAGGCGGAAAAAACCGAGGCGTCCTGGCGGATCGAGCCGTTCCCACTGGTCGAGAACGGCCTGCGCCAACGCCATGCCGGAGGCCTCGCCGCGCCCTGACAGCAGGTCCTCGCAAAGCCGGTCAAGCGAGCGGTTGCGGTTCCCGGCAAAACGCTCAAGGCCGATCAGTGCGCGGCCCCGGTCCGCCACACTCGTCAGGAGTTCGCCGAGAAACGCCATGTCCATCCCCGTCTCCGCTGCCGTCGTGGTGCGATCCTATACGAGTTTTTCTGCGCCGGAATGAACGGCCTGTCCTGCTCGAGCATCGGCCCGAAAAGTGGATTGCGGTTTTCGGAGAAGCCGATGCGAACATAGAAGCTAGGTCATCGGACCGGATGCGATATCCGGTCCGATGACCTAGCGGAGCAGGCTCCATGCCTTCAGGAAGAAATCGGGCGCGCCGAAATTCCCGGATTTCAGGGCAACCGCCATCGCAGGACTGCCGACGACGCGGGTCCACGGCACACCGGGGTCGATCTCGGGGCCAATCTCGAGCGTCTGGATGCCGAGGCCCTGGACAACGGCGCCCGAGGTCTCGCCACCGGCGACGAGCAGGCGCGTGACACCGCCCTTGGCGAGCAGGCGCGCCGTTTCAGCGAAAGCCTGCTCGACGATCTCACCGGCCTTGTCGCGGCCAAGCTGCCCCTGGATCGCGGCGACTTCGGCCGGGTCATCGCTGGAATAGACGAGGAAGGGTCGATCGGCCGGTTGCGCCAGCGCCCAATCGGCCAGAATTCGTGCCGTCTGCTCGCCGGTGGCCAGAGCGAGCGGATCGACCTTCAGCGCGGGATATCCGGCTTCAAGCGCCGCCTTGATCTGCCCGCGTGTGGCAGTGGAGCAGCTGCCCGAGATAATGCCGGCCCGCCCCTCGGGCGCCTCGAGATGGGCCGCGATATCGCGATCCGGCAACAGCCCTGCCTTGCGGAAGTTCTGCGGCAGCCCCATCGCGATGCCGGAACCGCCGGTCAGCAGGACCGCCCCATCGACAGCAGCGCCCAGCACCATCAGGTCGTCATTGGTCAGCGCGTCGGTCACGACATAGCGCACGCCCTGCCCCGCCAGTTCCACAAGCCGGTTCTTGACCGCGCCGGCCCCAGCCAGGACCGTGGCGTATCCGATATGGCCGACAGGGGTCTCGGTCTGTGCCGCCATCAGGCGCATCAGGTTTGAATCCCGCATCGGCGTCAACGGGTGGTCCTTCATCGAGCTCTCATGCAGAGGCACGGAGCCGACGAAGAGATAGCCCTGATAGATCGAGCGGCCATTCGCCGGAAAGGCCGGGCAAATGATGACGCTTTCCGCGCCGAGCCGGCGCATCAGCGCGTCCGCCACGGGGCCGATATTGCCGTGCGGGGTCGAGTCGAAGGTCGAGCAATATTTGAACAGGATCTGGCGCGCGCCGGCGGCGAGCAGCGCCTCGCAGGCGGCGAGCGACTGCGCCACTGCTTCCGAAACCGGATTGGTGCGCGACTTCAGCGCGACGACGACCGCATCGGCCTCCGGCAGGGTTGCATTGGCCGATGGCGCGCCGATCACCTGAACCGTCCGCATCCCGGCCCGGTTCAGCATCAGGGCGACGTCGGTCGCACCCGTCATGTCGTCGGCAATCACACCCAGAAGCATCCGTCCCATTCCCTGTTTCCAGCGCATACAAACTGCGCCTGATACCCGTATCCGTCTGGCGCAGTGCATATCAGAGATCATGCCCTGCGTGCGCGTAGCCCGGACATGCCGGCCTCAGCCAGAAGCGGAGAGCTTGGCCGCCAACTTGCATACAAGCCGAACGGCGACCCGGGAACAATACTCCGCAAGAATGATGCAGCGCATGATCGACGCCCGCCGAAACTTGCGCCAACTTGGTGCTGAACGGGACCAACCCGGGAGGCTCTTCGCTTTCGGATTCTGCATATCGACCTAGCGGCGCAAGCAGCCTGCGTTCGGCAGGCCATGCGCCAGATCTCTATCCGGCCGCGCGAACGCGCCTCACACAGAAAATCCAACAGGGGAAAACCGATGAAGCTCATTGCCGCGCTGGTTTCAGCGACCTTCCTGACGATCGCGAGCCTGCCAGCCATGGCGCAGGCGCCGAACACGCTGCGTGTCGGCCTGCAGGAAGACCCCGACGTGCTCGACCCCCACAAGGCGCGCACCTTCGTCGGTCGCATCGTCTTCATGGGGCTGTGCGACCGGCTGCTCGATATCACGCCTGACCTCAAGCTCGTCCCGCGGCTGGCGACCGAATGGTCATTCTCCCCTGACGGGCTGACGCTGACCATGAAGCTGCGCAGCGATGCGAAGTTCCATGACGGCGAGCCCTTCAATGCCGAAGCGGCAAAGGCCAATCTGGAGCGGGCGCGCACGCTGCCGGACTCCCTGCGGAAATCGGAACTCGCCTCGGTCGACAGTGTCGAGGCCGTCGATGCCACCACGCTCGTGCTGAAGCTCAAGCGCCCCGACGCGACCCTGCTTGCCCAATTGACCGATCGCGCCGGCATGATGCTGGCTCCCAAGAGCCTCAGCGGCGATGTCGGCGCCAAGCCGATCTGCTCCGGCCCCTACAAGTTCGTCGAGCGCGTCCAGAACGACCGCATCGTGCTGGAGAAGTTCAAGGAACACTGGGAGGCCGCGAACTACCAGTTCGACCGGGTGCTCTATCGTTCGATCCCCGACACCACCGTGCGTCTCGCCAATCTGAGAGCCGGCGAACTCGACATGCTGGAGCGCCTTGCGCCGACCGACGTGCCGGGCGCCCGGGGCGACAAGTCGCTCAAGATCGCCAGCACATCGAATCTCGGCTATCAGGGCATCACCATCAACACGTCCAATGGCGAGGCGGCGAACCAGCCGATGGGCAAGGACAAGCGCGTCCGCCAGGCCCTGTCGCTCGCGATCGACCGCAAGGTCCTGAGCCAGGTCGTGTTCGAAGGGCTGTACGAGCCGATGATCCAGCCGTTCAACCCCGGAAACCCCTATCTCAGCGCCGACTTCCCGGTGCCGGCGCGCGACGTCGCCAAGGCGAAGGCGCTGCTCAAGGCAGCCGGTGCCGAAAAGGTCTCGGCCGAGCTCTTCGTCACCAACAATCCCGTCGACGCGCAGCTTGGCCAGGTCATCCAGGCAATGGCTCAGGAAGCCGGCATCGACATCCAGATCCGCTCGAGCGAATTCGCGAGCCAGCTGCGCGACCAGCAGCAGGGCAAGTTCCAGATGAGCCGCATCGGCTGGTCCGGCCGCATCGACCCCGATGGCAATATCCACCAGTTCGTGACGTCGAAGGGTAACCAGAACGACGGACGCTACAGCAATCCGGAGGTCGACAAGCTGCTCGACCAGGCCCGCACCGTCTATGACGTCGCCGAGCGCAAGAAGCTCTATGACGCAGCGCAGGCAATCCTGCAGGACGAGCTGCCGATCGTCTATCTCTACAACCAGACGGTGTTCTTCGCGCTGCGCTCCAACATCGATGGCTTCGTGATCAATCCCGACGGCATGATCCGGCTCGCCGGGTTGAAGAAGAAGTGATGACCGCCTCTTCTCGAACCCCACACCCTCGTCAGCTCCGGGCGACCCTTGCGTCGCCCGGAATGGCGGCCGGGCTTAGGGGGCAGCCATGCTGACCCTGATCGGCCGCCGCGTCTTGATCGCGATCCCGACACTCTTTCTGGTGTCGCTGTTCGTCTTCGCCCTGCAGCGAGCCTTGCCCGGCGATCCGTTCCTCGTCATCGCCGGCGAGGAGCGCGATCCGGAGGTGATCGCCCGGCTGCGCGAAATCTACCGGATGGACGATCCCATCGTCGTCCAGTTCTTCGCCTGGCTCGGCCAGGTCGTGCAGGGCGATTTCGGCCGCTCGCTGCGAACCGGCGAGCCGGTGCTCGGGCTGATCCTGCAAAAGCTGCCTGTCACCATCCAGCTCGCCACGGCCTCGATCCTCGTCGCCGTCGCGATCGGCGTCCCGGCGGGCATCATCGCCGCCCGCAACAAGGGGACGGCCCTCGACTATTCCGCCAGCGCGCTCGCGTTGTCGGGTCTCTCGATTCCGAATTTCTGGCTCGGCATCATGCTGATCCTGCTCGTCTCGGTGGAGCTCAAGCTCCTGCCGGCATCGGGATATGAGCCGATCTTCAGCAACCCGATCGGCGCGATCGAGCGGCTGATCATGCCCGCCTTCGTGCTGGGCGGCGGGCTTGCGGCTTTCCTGATGCGCCATACGCGCGCTGCGATGCTGGAGGTCCTGCAGTCCGACTATGTCCGCACCGCGCGCGCCAAGGGGCTCGACGAGCAGACGGTCGTCAACCGCCATGCGCTGCGCAATGCCCTGATTCCGATCATCACCCTCTCGACGCTGCTCTTCGGCGAGCTGCTGGCCGGAGCTGTGCTGACCGAACAGGTCTTCACGATTCCCGGTTTCGGCAAGCTGATCATCGACGCCGTGTTCAATCGCGATTACGGCGTGGTGCAAGGCGTCGTCCTGTGCACTGCAATCGGCTTCATCCTGATGAACCTGCTTGCCGACCTGCTCTACATCCTCGTCAACCCACGCCTGAGGGACGGCTGATGGCGAACATCGCATTGGACCGCCCGTCCCCGACCAGCTCGTTGGAACCATTGCCGGCGCGAAGCCCGCGCGCCTGGACGAAACTGCTGCACAACCGCTCCGCCCAGATCGGCGGGGCGCTCGTGCTGATCTTCGTGCTGATGGCGATCCTGGCGCCGCTGCTGCCGCTGGCAGACCCGCTGAAGTCGAACTTCCTCGCCATCCGCAAGCCGCCTTCGGCGCTGTACTGGTTCGGCACCGACGAACTCGGCCGCGACCAGTTCTCCCGCCTGTTCTACGGCGCGCAAACCTCGCTGCTGGCCGGCATCTTCTCGGTCTCGATCGCGCTGGCGGTCGGAGTACCGTTCGGGCTGCTGGCGGGGTGGTATGGCGGCTGGATCGACATCGCGATCTCGCGCGTCACAGAAGCGATGCTGGCCTGCCCCTTCCTGATCGTCGCGATTGCGTTTGCAGCGATCCTCGGCCCCTCCTTGACCAACGCCATGATCGCGATCGGCCTCTCGGCCGTTCCGATCTTCATCCGGCTGGTCCGGGGCCAGGTGCTCAGCATCAAGGCCGAGGATTTCATCGAGGGAACGCGCGCGATCGGTGCCCGCGACATGCGGATCCTGTTCCTTCACGTCCTGCCGAACACGCTTTCGCCGATCGTGGTGCAATCCACCCTGTTCATGGCGCAGGCGATCATCCTGGAAGCGGCCCTCTCCTTCCTCGGCCTCGGCCAGCAACCCCCCGCTCCGTCCTGGGGTCAGATGCTCAACGTCGCCAAGAATTTCATGGAGCAGGCGCCGTGGATGTCGGTCGCGCCCGGGATCACCATCTTCTTCGCCGTTCTCGGCTTCAACCTGCTCGGCGACGGCCTGCGGGACGCGCTCGACCCCAAAGAACACTAAGCAAGCCTAGGGATAGCATCATGTTCACGACCCGCCCCGAAATCCTCGGCACCTTTGGTGTCGTCACCTCGACGCATTGGCTCGCGACGGCCTCCGGCATGGCCATGCTGGAAAAGGGCGGCAACGCCTTCGATGCCTGTGCCGCCGCAGCCTTCGTGCTCCAGGTCGTCGAGCCGCATCTGGTCGGCCCGGCCGGCGACATGCCGGCCGTGTTCTATTCGGCCGAGACGAAGAAGGTCGAAGTCATCTGCGCGCAGGGCCCGGCTCCGCAGGCAGCCACCATTGCGGCCTTCAAGGAACTCGGCCTCGACCTGATCCCCGGCTCGGGACTGCTCTCGACGGTCGTGCCCGGCGCTTTCGGCGGCTGGATGACGCTGCTGCGCGACCATGGCCGCCTGTCGCTGCGTGAGGTTCTCGAGCCGGCCATCGGCTATTTCGAGAACGGCCATCCGATGCTCCCGCGTGTCTCCGACACGATCGGCTCCCTGACCGATCTCTTCACCAATGAGTGGCCGACCTCGGGGGCGGTCTATCTGCCGGGCGGCAACGTGCCGAAGGGCAAGGAACTCTTCAGCAACAAGGCCGCGGCGGAAACGTACAAGCGCATTCTGTCGGAAGCGGAAGCCGCCGGCGGTTCGCGCGAGAAGCAGATCGAGGCTGCTTACGACACCTGGTACAAGGGCTTCGTCGCGGAAGCGATGGACGCATTCTGCCGCACGACCGAGGCGATCGATTCCTCCGGCCGCCGCCACAAGGGCCTGCTCACCGCCGACGACATGGCGCGCTGGAAGCCGACCTACGAAACGCCCGCGAGCGTGAACTATCACGGCTGGGAGGTCTTCAAGATCGGTCCCTGGGGCCAGGGCCCCGTCTTCCTGCAGACGCTGAAGATCCTGGAAGGCATCGATATCGCCGCGATGGGACCGGCCAGCCCGGAATTCATCCATCACGTCACCGAGGCGATGAAACTCGCCTTCGCCGATCGCGAGGCCTATTACGGCGATCCGGATTTCGTGAAGGTGCCGATGGCGACGCTGCTTTCGGAGGATTACGCCCGCGGCAGGCGCAATCTCATCACCGACAAGGCCTCGCATGAGCTGCGCCCCGGCATGATCCCCGGCTTCGAGGAGCAGGTCGGCAAGATGCTGGCGAATATCCGCATCGCCGGGCAGAGCGGCGCCGGCGGCGCAACCGTCGGCGAACCGACGCTCGCCTCGATGGTTGCATCGTCGAAGCGCGGCGATACCGTTCATATCGACGTGATCGACAAATGGGGCAACATGATCGCCGCCACGCCGTCTGGCGGCTGGCTGCAATCCTCTCCCGTCATCCCCGAGCTTGGCTTCCCCCTGAACTCGCGCGCGCAGGCATTCTGGCTGGAAGAGGGCCTGCCGGCCTCGCTCGCGCCGCTGAAGCGCCCGCGCACCACGCTGACGCCGACACTGGCCTTCGAGAATGGCGAACCGCGCCTGGCTTTCGGCACGCCGGGCGGCGACCAGCAGGAGCAATGGCAGCTCGGCATGTTCCTGCGCCGGGTGCACCACGGTCTCAACCTGCAGGAGGCGATCGACCTGCCGCTGTTCCACACGCAGCACTTCCCCTCGACCTTCTATCCGCGCGAAGCGCGGCCGGGGCATCTCACGGTCGAGGAGAGCATCGGCGCTGCGGCGATCGCCGATCTGGTCCGGCGCGGCCATGATCTCGAGAAGGCCCCGGCCTGGACCGTCGGACGCCTGACCGCGGCGGAGAAGAGCAGCAATGGCCTCTTGCGTGCCGCGGCGACGCCACGTCTGATGCAGGCCTACGCCGCCGGCCGCTGAGAAGGATTGCTCCATGACCTGGTCTATCGTCGCCCGCGATGCGGCGACAGGCGCCTATGGCGTCGCGGTTTCCACCTGCGCCTTCGCCGTCGGCTCGCGCGTGCCGCAGGGCGCGGCGCGCACGGGGGCGCTTGCCACACAAGCCTTCCTCAACCCGCTCTATGGCATCGATGGCCTGCGGCTTCTGCTCGAAGGCCGCCCGGCCGCCGAGATCGTCGCCAACCTCACAGCGGCCGATGAGGGGCGCAATCATCGCCAGCTCCATGTCATCGACCGGGACGGCAAGATTGCCGCTCATACCGGTTCGGCCTGCATCGACTGGTGCGGCTCGGTCGAAGGCCCGCAGGTCTCGGTGGCTGGCAACATGCTCGCCGGACCGCAGGTGATCGAGGAAACGCTGAAGGCCTATATCGCGGCCTCGGCGCTCGATTTCGACGAGCGCTTGCTGGTTGCGCTCGAGGCCGGAGAGCGGGCCGGCGGCGACAAGCGGGGTCGCCAATCCTGCGCGGTTCGGATCTGGTCGACCGATGCCTTTCCGAGCTTCGACATCCGCGTCGACGATCACGCAGACCCACTCGCCGAATTGCGGCGGCTCTGGCGCATCGCGCACCAGCGCTCCGTGCCCTACCAGGCCGCCTCGCCGTCTCGTGCCCGACCGGCGGGGATCACGGACCGCACCGAGCTCGATCGGCTGTGCAGCGAGTATGCTGCTGCCTGGAATGCGAGGCACCCCGAGAGCTGAGCCCTTCGGCCGTCCGGGGCGTGGCATCGCGCCTGGCCCCGGCTTCGGATGGGCGCCAAGCACAATCTCTGCGTCAATGCTGCAACAGGGCGCCGTGATCGTCGGCAGTCCTGTCGCCGTCTTGACGCAGATCAATCACTTTCCCCGAGCACTGGCGAAGAACGGTCCCACCGGCCGGGCAAGTTGCGATGGATTGAGTCGCCCACCGGCAGCAGCTGGGGACCATCATGACGACACGCCTTCTCCCGACCGCTCTGAGCGCCGTCCTGCTCGCAGGCACCGCGCTGACAAGCGCTGAGGCAGCCGATCTGCCCTCCTACAAGGTACAGCCGGTCGCGCCGATTCTGGCGCAGTGGAGCCCCTGGATGATCCGCGGGCGCGCACTCGTCGTGGTACCGCAGGAGGATGCCTCGCTCCGGATCGGCGGCGTCACAGTTCCCGGCGCGGACGTCAGCATCTCGACCTCGGTCGTGCCCGAACTCGACATCAGCTATTTCTTCACGAAGAACATCGCCGCCGAGCTGATCCTTGGCGTCACCCCGCATCGCGTCAAAGGCGCTGGTGCTCTCGCCGGAGCGCGGATCGGCTCTGCCTGGCTGCTGCCGCCGACGCTGATGCTGCAATATCACTTCACTGATCTCGGGCGCATCAAGCCCTATGTCGGCGCCGGCGTGAACTACACGGTCTTCTTCAACGAGAAGGCCAAGGGCGGCTTCACCGATTTCGATCTGAAGGACAGCTTCGGCCTCGCCCTGCAGGCCGGCTTCGACTACATGATCGACGACCACTGGGGCATCAACTTCGACGTGAAGAAGATCTTCCTCGAGCCGAAGGTCAAGGTGAACAACGGCCTGGTCAGCGGCAAGGTCAAGATCGATCCCTGGCTGATCGGGACAGGCGTCACCTACAAATTCTGAGCTGAAAGATGTTCAGGCTCCCCCGCCGGGTGCGGCGAGGGAGCCTTGAGAATCGGTCCGGAACGTGGATTACGGCTTGGGAAGGCCGATGCAGACACTGAAGGTCAGATCATCGGACCGGCTGCGCGATCCGGTCCGATGATCCTGTTGTCAGGTCAGCCTGCCGCGCGCCGCGACCGGTAGTTCGCCGATCAGCTTGTCGCCGCGCACCGTGATCAGCCTGTCTACCATGTTGACGACGACGCAGACATGGTTCGGCACGATCCGGACGACCTCGCCGACCTTCGGCCGTTCATTCGAGGCCGCAAGGTCGAGGAAGCCATGCTCCTCGGCGAATTTGGCAATCTTGGCGGACGGATACTCCAGAATATAGCCGTGCCCTTCGAGGCCGCCGGTGTCGCTCGTCAGCGTCTTGGACCCTGAATCGAGGATGCCGCGCTCCGGGCCGGCACGGCTCACCACCGTCGCATAGACCGTCAAGGCGCAGTCATCGAGGCTGGCGACGCCCGCCGCGACCTGCATGCGGTCGTTGAAGATCGAGGTACCGGCGCGGTGCTCGGTCGCGCCCTTGAGCTTGCCGATATTCGGAATATTGGGCGAGCCACCGGTCGAGACGATGCCGGCCTCGAGCCCCGCATCGCGCAGGCCCGCATTGGCCGTGTCGAGGAAGAGCTGCGTCCGGTCCCAGCCATCCTCCGGCGGATACATCAGGAAGCCGGCGAAGCGCAGGCCCTTGGAACCGGCGATCATCTTGGCAAGCTCGACCGCCTCACCAGGCGTCTCGACGCCGGCGCGCTGGCGACCGGTGTCGCATTCGACCACGACCTCGAGGTCGCGCCCGGCGATCTCGGCGGCCGTCGGCAGGCCGGCGATGGTGACGGGATTGTCAGCCGCCACGATCATCCGCACACGGCGCTGAAGCGCGCCGAGGCGCCCAAGCTTCTCCTCGCCGAGGATGTTGTAGCTGATCATGATGTCGTCGAGGCCGCCATCGGCCATGACCTCGGCCTCGCCGAGCTTCTGGCAGGTAATGCCGCGGGCGCCGGCCTCGCGCTGCAGGCGCGCGAGCTCGGGCGATTTATGCGTCTTGATATGCGGACGATTGGCGACGCCGGCGGCGTCGCAGGCGGCCTGGAGGCGCGCGATATTGGCCTCGACCTTATCGAGATCGATGACGACGGCCGGCGTGCCGTAGACGCGGGCAATTTCCTCGGCAAGCGCGGTCATGGCAGCACCCGGATGATGACTTCGATCTCGACGGTCATGTTGTTGGGCAGCGAGCCCATGCCCACGGCCGAGCGGGCGTGACGGCCGTTCTCGCCGAGAACGGCGACGAACAGGTCCGAGCAGCCGTTGATCACCTTGGGCTGTTCCGCGAAATCCGGCACCGCATTGACCATGCCGAGCAGCTTGATGACCTCGACCTTGTCGAGCGAACCGGCGGCCTCCTGCATAGCCGCGAGCAGACCAAGCCCGGTCTGCTTGGCGTGTTCGTAAGCCTCTTCGACCGTGACATTGGCGCCGACCTTGCCGGTCGGATAGCTGCCATCGGCCCGACGCGGCCCCTGGCCGGAGAGATAGACGATATCGCCAGCCCGCTTGAAGCGGACATAGTTGGCGACCGG
This sequence comes from Allobosea sp. P1_A7, assembly GCF_056406775.1. Taxonomy (NCBI): domain Bacteria; kingdom Pseudomonadati; phylum Pseudomonadota; class Alphaproteobacteria; order Hyphomicrobiales; family Alloboseaceae; genus Allobosea; species Allobosea sp. P1_A7. The sequence goes on along the minus strand of NZ_JBFTZN010000001.1, from coordinate 3,763 downwards.
CGTCGCGACGTTGGGCAGTGTCAGCCCGAGTTCCTTGAGCCTGGCTTCGGCAGACATGGTGTTTCCTCTATCGTTATTGTGGCGCGGCGTTCCGCGGACGGCACACAACGCGCGCCCGTGAGACTCCGACGTGAGATGCCCGGGTCAAGCCCGGGCTTGTCGGCAGCACGACCTGGCCTTAGGCCGCCACCTTCTTGAACTTGTTCGTGCGCTTCGGGTGCCACCACTTGCCCTTCAGCACCACGCCCTCGGAAACGAACTTCTTGTCGCCGATCAGGTGCTCCCCGACGACGTCGACATAGTCGAACTTGCCTTCCTTGACGGTGAGGATGGTGGCGTCGCCCAGCGAGCCGACCCTCAGCGAGCCGTATTCGGGACGCTTCATCGCCATGGCGGCATTCACGGTCGAGGCTGCGATGACGTTGTTCAGGCTCATGCCCATGCAGAGGAACTTCGACATGGTGGTGACCTGGTCATAGGCCGGCCCGTCGATGCAGAGCTTGTGAACGTCCGACGAGATCACATCCGGCTCGAAGCCATTGGCAAGCATGGCGCGCGTCGTCTTGAACGAGAACGAGCCCTTGCCATGGCCGATATCGAAGATGACACCGCGCTTGCGGGCGGCGAGCACCTCCGGCTTCACCGTGCCCTGGGCCGTCGCGGGTGCGTTCGGGAACGGCCGGAAGGCGTGGGTCAGTACGTCGCCCGGCCGCAGCATGCCGATGACTTCCTCATAGGATGGCGGCGGATGGTCGATATGGCACATCAGCGGCATGCCGACCTCGTTGGCCACCTGCAGCGCGATGTTCAGAGGCACCGTCCCGGACGTGCCCGAGGCATGCAGGCCGACGCGGACCTTGATGCCGACGATATAGTCGCGATTGGCGTCGGCGACTTCGACGCAATCAATCGGATTCATCATGCGCAGGTCGCCGCTCTCGCCGACCATGACGCGATGATCGAAGCCGTAGATGCCGGCATGCGAGACATGGAGATAGGCCAGGATGCGGGCCTGGCTCTTCTCGATCACATGCTTGCGGAAGCCGGCCCAGTTGCCCGGGCCCGCGCTGCCGGTGTCGACCGAGGTGGTGACGCCGGACATGCGGCAGAACTCGTCGGCATCGATGCCGAGCGATGTACCGCCCCAATAGACATGGGTGTGGAGGTCGATCAGGCCGGGCGAAACGATATAGCCCGAGACATCGCGAACTTCAGTATCGGCGCCGCCCTTCAGGTCCTTGCCGAAGCCCGAGACCTTGCCGTCGGTGAAGGCGACATCGAGAATGCCGTCATGCTTCTGCGAGGGATCGATGACCCGCCCGCCTTTCAGGATGAGATCGTGGTTCATGGCTGGTCCTTTGACGGCAAACTCAGAGCGGTGAGATAGCGCCCTTGCGCTCCACGATCATCCGGTATTGCTCCGGCTCGCGGTGGCGGGCGAAATTGAATGTGGATGCCTTGTAGCTCTTGCCGAGATCGAGATCACAGCGGGCGACGACGAGTTCGTCCCCCTCGGTGACGGCCTGGGCCACGACCTCGCCGGTCGGCGCAATGATGCAGGATCCGCCGATCTGGTCGACGCCGGCCTCAAGGCCCGCCTTGGCCACGCCGACAACCCAGGTGGCGTTCTGGTAGGCACCGGCCTGCATGACGAGCTGATTGTGGAAATTGCCGAGGCGGTCGTGGTCGGGCGCCGGGGGGTTATGCTTGGGCGTGTTGTAGCCGAGCACGATCAATTCGACATCCTGCAACCCCATGCTGCGATAGCTCTCGGGCCAGCGCCGATCATTGCAGATCATCATGCCGATATTGGCATCCATCGTCCGCCAGACGGGCCAGCCGAGATTGCCGGTCTCGAAATAGCGCTTCTCGAGATTCTGGAAGGGAGCGCCCGGCCGGTGCTCGGGATGTCCGGGCAGATGGATCTTGCGATATTTGCCGACGATCGAGCCGCTCTTGTCGACCAGGACCGCGGTGTTGAAGCGGCGCTTGCGCCCGTTCTCGAAGGCGAGCTCGGGATAGCCGAGATGGAAGCCGATACCGAGACGGGCGGCCTCCTCGAAGAGCGGCGCCGTCTCGTTCGAGGGCATGGCACTCTCGAAATAGGAATCGATCTCGTCCTCGTCATCCATCCACCAATGCGGAAAGAAGGCTGTCAGGGCGGCTTCTGGATAGACGACGAAATCGCAGCCATGCCCCTTGGCCTGGCGCATCAAGGCGATCATGCGGGCGACGGCCGAAGCGCGGCTTTCATCCCGATGGATGGGGCCGAGCTGGGCTGCGGCCACCGTCAGAATTCGACTCACCTTGTTTCCTCCTCAGCGCACCGGCCAGCATCGCGATCATCCAGGGCAGGCGAAAGCCGGTCAGCCCGCATGGACGCCATCGGATTTCCGCAGACCGCACCCCGAACCCGGGGTGCGAAGCCAATGGACGCTGCGGCAGAGCCAGCCGGCATGGTGGATGCGGTTCCCCTCAGAGGCTCTTTGCCAGGCGGGGATCGAGCGAGTCGCGCAGGCCGTCACCGAGCAGGTTCACGGCAAGCACCGTGATCGACAGAAAGACCGCCGGGAACAGCACGATATGCGGCCGGACCTGCCAGAGCGCCCTGCCCTCGGCCATGATATTGCCCCAGGACGGCGTCGCCGGCGGAATGCCGGCGCCGATGAAGGAGAGGATCGCCTCGACGATCATCGCGCTGGCGCAGATATAGGTCGCCTGCACGGTCATCGGCGCGATGGTGTTCGGCAGGATGTGGCGCATGATGATGCGCGGTGCGCGTGCGCCGGCGGCCACCGCCGCCTCGACATAGGGTTGCTCGCGCAGGCTGAGCACCACGCCGCGCACCAGGCGGGCGACGCGCGGGATTTCGGCAATGGTGATGGCGATGATGACGTTCTGGACCGAGCCGCGCGTCAACGCCATCAGCGCGATCGCCAGCAGGATCGGCGGGATCGACATCATGCCGTCGATGCCCCGCATGACGATGCCGTCAGCCCGGCGCACGAAGCCTGCGAAAAGGCCGATCGCCAACCCGACCAGGGACGACAGGATGGCGACGGTGAAGCCGACGATCAGCGAAACCCGCGCGCCGTAGATGACGCGGGAATAGATGTCGCGCCCGAGCATGTCGGTGCCGAACCAGTACTGCTCCGAGGGCATCCTGGTGCGCCTGGCCGGCGCGATCGCGGTCGGATCGACAGTCCAGAGCAGCGGCGCAAGGATGCCGATGAGGATCATGAGCAGCAACAGGCCGCCGCCGATCGCGACCGAGGGGTGCCGGCGCATGAAGCGCAACAGGTTTCTCAAGGGTGATCTCTCTGGCGCGATCCCGGCCAGAGCGGGAGCCGCCAAGGCGGCAGGGCTCTCGGAGCGCGTCGTCAATAGCGTATCCTCGGATCGAGAAGCGTGTAGACCAGATCGATGATGAGGTTCACCAGCACGTAGACGAAGCTGAACATCAGGACGACACCCTGAATCACGGGATAGTCGCGCCGCAGGATGGCATCGACCGTCAGCCGGCCCAGTCCGGGAATGGCGAAGACGCTCTCGGTCACCACGGCACCGCCGATCAGCAGGGCGATGCCGATGCCGATGATCGTCACGATCGGGATCGCGGCATTCTTCAGCGCATGCAGGAACAGGACGCTGCGCTGGCCGAGCCCCTTGGAACGTGCCGTGCGGATGTAGTCCTGCTGCAGCACCTCAAGCATCGTCGCCCGGGTGATGCGGGCGATCAGCGCGATATAGACGAAGCCGAGCG